>NZ_JBDIVG010000013.1:0-14285 GCF_039631275.1 Janibacter sp. LM | reverse complement strand
CCCAGGCCGGAAATGACCCACGGATCAGTCAGGAGAGCCCCTTTTGAGTACGCCTTCGGTTCGACGGCGAATCAGTCGCCTATCGAGCGGGACCGGAGGGTCGATGAAGAACGTGTCGAAGTCCAAGTTGAGCCGGATGCCGCTGCCGCAAGTGTCCCCGGCCGATCAGAGACTCTTCGCTGAGCGATCTTCCGTGGTGGCGCGTGCCCGCTCGGCGCAAGGTGTGGCGGGGCAGATGGAGGAGGAACTTTTCGCTTCCCTCCAGTCCCGCGCGTTCAAGGGCGGGCTCTGATGGCTGCTCTTCCGTCGTGGGACCAGTTCATGGTCCCGGTGCTGCGACTCCAAGCAGACGGTGAGGTGCGCTCCCTTCGCTCCATCCGCACTGACGTGGCGGCTGCAGCTCTCATCGAGGACCAACGTACGGCTGTCCTCCCTTCGGGGGTGCCCAAGGCCGACAACCGCATCGGGTGGGCGGTCTCGTACCTCTATCGCGTCGGGGCACTGGATCGGCCGGCTCGTGGTGACTACCGCATCACCGAGGTGGGGCGACGACTGCTGGCGGACCACCCTTCGGCCATCTCCGAGATCGAGCTCCGGCAGTACGCGCGGCCCGGCGACACGTGGTGGACGACGAAGGCCCACGACAGTGCGTCGGAGGTAGAGGTCGTGACGACCACCCCCGAGGTCGACCCGACCGAGCAGGTCGAGGAAGGCATCGCCCGCATCCACGCGGACGTCGCGGCGGAGCTGCTCACCCGGCTGCACGCCAACGACCCCGCCTTCTTCGAGCAGGCCGTGCTCGACCTGCTCATGGCCATGGGCTACGGGGGAGCGGACGGCGCCGCGACCCGCACCCAGCTGTCCAACGACGGAGGCATCGACGGGATCATCGACCAGGACGCCCTTGGCCTGAGCCGGGTCTACGTGCAGGCCAAGCGCTACGCCCTCGACACGGCCGTCGGGCGACCCGAGATCCAGGGATTCGTCGGAGCGCTGCACGGTCAGGCCGCCAACCAGGGCGTCTTCATCACGACCGGGCGCTTCAGCGGCGGGGCCCGCAGCTACGCCGACGGTGTCGCCACGCGGGTCGTCCTCGTCGACGGGCAGCGTCTCGCGACGCTGATGATCAGGTACGGCGTCGGCGTGCAGGTGCGGCGGTCGGTCCAGATCGTCGAGGTGGACGAGGACTTCTTCGAGTAGCTCCGTGCGAACTCTTCCGGCACGCGTAACATCAATGGTACGTTTGACGGGAAGGGGTGACCGACATGAGCAGTGCATTCTGGGACGACCTGTCCCGCGATCTGGAGGACCCGGAGTTTCGTCAGGCGTACATCGCCGAATCGGTCCGCATCGCGACGATCGACTCCGTGGTCAACGCCTTGGATGAGGCGCGCGAGGCCGAGAGCCTGAGCAAGGCTGAGCTGGCGCGCGCGCTTCACACCGAACCGGCGACGATGCGCCGCCTCTTCACCTCGGGCGGTGCCAACCCGACGCTCGGCACACTGGCTGAGGTCGCCGCGGCGGTGGGTATGCGGATCACGGTCGAGCCGATGTCGGAGGAGGAGCGCGCAGTCGTGACCAAGCCGCTGAGGGACAAGCGGTTCACTGCCACCAAGCGTTTCGCCCGGGAGATCCACCGCATCCGTGCCACGTCGTTGAAGCACACCGTGGGGCGCTGACGGGTCAGACGACCGACCTCGGGTTGCGGCTGAAGTACTCGTCTCCGAGGGTCCGGACCTGCGCGTAGTCGGAGTCGGTCAGCGCGGTCCTGAATGGCTTGTCTCTGCCGTCGATGACCACGAGCAGAGGATTGTGGCGGCCCTCGGCTTCGTAGTCCAGGCGGCAGAAGAGGCGGTAGTGACGTCGACCCGGCCCGTCGACGCGCACCTCGAACCAGCCGGTCATCTCGCCGTGCATCGCCTCCCAGTAGCCACCTCCGGCGAACCTCTTGGGCGGGGCCTCCGCCACGGCCCTCAGGGCGGCGCGCGCAGTAGCCCGCACCTTCGTCGGCCAAGCATTGAGGGCTTCGCGGCCGGGCGTCCGCCGGTGAGGGTCGTCGGTCGGGTGCCGGCGGAAGAAGACGATCTCGTGCACGGCATCGGCCGAAGGCCGAGCGTGCGCCACGGCCGGAGCGGGGGCCGACGCAGACTTCTTGCGGCGCTGGCGACGGTCCGGACTCATGACGTCCATCTTGGCTCCTCACGCCGACAGCGTCGGTGCCTCCCACCGGTCCTGACCATCTGACACTCTGGGTCAGGGGCATCGAGAGAGGAGATCAGGTGAGCAACTTCGCCTTCATCAAGGCCGAGTGGCCGAGCGTCCACGCCGACTGCGTGCGCGCCGAGTCCTACCTCGCGAGCGACCCGAGGACGGCGTGCTTCTACGCGCGGCGCGCGACCGAGGACGTCGTGCACCACCTCTACGACCTCATGGCGCTGCCAGTCCCCTACAAGGACGACCTCGCGGCCCGGGTCAACGAGCCCGGGTTCAAGGCGAAGACCGGGCCATCAATCACCCAGAAGCTCAACCTCGTCCGCAACCTTGGCAACAAGGCCGTCCATGACGCCACGCCGATCCCTGCACACGCGGCGCTCACCTCCCTTCGCGAGCTGCACCACATCGTCATCTGGGCCGCCTTCCGCTACTCCACGTCCCCCAGCTCCGTGCCGATGGGCACGGCCTTCGACCCGGGGCTCGCGCAGAAGACTGCGCCGCTCACCCGCGACGAGCTGATCAAGCTCGCGGCCAGGATCAAGGCCCAGGACGAGGCCCATGCCGCGCAGCTTGCGGCCAAGGACGAGTTGGCGGCCGCCAAGGACGCTGAGATCGAGCGTCTCAAGGCCGAGGTTGCTGCCGCTCAGGCCGCCAAGACGCAGACCGTCGACACCCATAACTACGACGAGGCGCAGACCCGCAGCGACCTGATCGACCTGCTCCTCGGCGAAGCCGGCTGGCCACTCGCCGAACCCCGGGACCGTGAGTACGAGGTCTCGGGGATGCCCAACGAGTCGGGTGCCGGCTACGTCGACTACGTGCTCTGGGGTAGCGACGGGCTGCCCCTCGCCGTCGTCGAGGCCAAGCGCACCACGAAGTCCGCGGGCATTGGTCAGCAGCAGGCGAGGCTCTACGCCGATCGGCTCGAGGCGGAGTTCGGCCGCCGCCCGATGGTCTTTTACACCAACGGGATGCAGCACTGGCTCTGGGACGACGCCAGCGCCTATCCGCCGAGAGAAATCCAGGGCTTCTTCACCCGGGACGAGCTCGAGCTGCTCATCCAGCGGCGGCAGACCCGACGTCCGCTCGCCGGGGAGGGAGTGAACCCGGACATCGCCGGTCGGCCCTACCAGGTGCGGGCCATCGCTGCGGTGGGCGACGCCTTCGACCGCAGACAACGTGACGCCCTGCTCGTCATGGCCACCGGCTCCGGCAAGACGCGCACGACCATCGCCCTCGTCGACCAGCTGATGCGCGCCGGCTGGGTCAAGCGCGTGCTCTTCCTCGCCGACCGCACGGTCTTGGTGAGTCAGGCGGCCCGGGCGTTCACCGAGCACCTGCCCGACGTGGCGACCGTCAACCTCGTGACCAACAGGAGCGGTTCCGGGCGGGTCTACGCCTCGACCTACCCGACGATGATGAACCTCATCAACGAGCTCTCCGACGACGCCGACCCGAGCGTGGTCAAGCGGAAGTTCGGCCCCGGGTACTTCGACCTCGTCGTCATCGACGAGGCCCACCGGTCCGTCTACCAGAAGTACGGCACCATCTTCGACTGGTTCGACGGTCTGCTCGTCGGGCTCACTGCCACACCCAAGGACGAGGTCGACCACAACACCTATCGACTCTTCCACCTCGAGGACGGCGTTCCCACCGACGCCTACAGCCTCGACGAGGCCGTCGCCGACGGCTATCTCGTCCCGCCGAAGGGAGTCTCCGTCGGCACGAAGTTCCTCCGTCAGGGAATCCGCTACGACGACCTGAGCGATGAAGAAAAGGACCAGTGGGACCTGCTGGACTGGGGCGAGGATGGCCCGCCGAGGGAGGTGGGCGCCGAAGAGCTCAACCGCTTCCTCTTCAACGAGGACACCGTCGACAAGGTGCTCGCGACGCTCATGGCGGACGGATACAAGGTCGCTGGCGGTGACCGGCTCGGCAAGACGATCATCTTCGCCAAGAGCCAGCAGCACGCCGACTTCATCCAGCAGCGCTTCGACATCGCGTGGCCCGAGTACGGCGGGCAGTTCGCGCGGACGATCACGCACGGCACGCCCTACGCACAGAGCCTCATCGACGACTTCTCGGTCCCCGGCAAGGCGCCGCACATCGCGATCTCGGTCGACATGCTCGACACGGGGATCGATGTGCCCGACGTGGTCAACCTCGTCTTCTTCAAGGTCGTGCGGTCCAAGAGCAAGTTCTGGCAGATGATCGGGCGAGGCACCCGCCTGCGACCGGGCCTCTTCGGACCCGGGCAGGACAAGCAAGACTTTCTCGTCTTCGACTTCTGCGGCAACCTCGAGTTCTTCAGCCAGGACCTCCCGGGCTCCGAGGGATCGCTGCAAAAGTCCCTCACCCAACGCCTGTTCGAGGGACGAGTTGCCCTGATCACCGCACTGGGTCGGACGAAGGGGGATGCCTCCCTTCGCGCGTCGGCGGCGGACCTCCTGCACCGAGCGGTCGCTGGGATGAACCTCGACAACTTCCTCGTCCGCCCGCACCGCGAATGGGTCGAGCGCTACGGGGAACGCGCCGCGTGGGACTCCGTTTCGATCGAGGAGGCCAACGACCTCGTCGAGCATCTGGCCGGCCTCCCGTCGGGTGTCCGGGACGACGACGAGGATGCGAAGCGCTTCGACCTCGTCATCTTGCGACGCCAGCTAGCCCAGTTAGACGGCGACCTCGTCCTTGCCGAGCGGCTGCGCGAGACCGTCCAAGAGGTCGCGGTCGCGCTGCTGGGCAAGACGGCGATCCCATCCGTGGCAGCCCAGGGCGAGCTCCTCGAAGAGCTCGCGAGCGACGAGTGGTGGGTCGACGTCACTCTGCCCATGCTCGAGCTCGCCCGGCTGCGGGTCCGTGACCTCGTCCGTCTCATCGAGCGCACCAAACGCAACCCGGTGTACACGGACTTCGCCGACGAGCTCGGCGACGCTACCGAGGTGGCGCTGCCGGGTACGGTGCCCGGAACGGACATGGAGCGCTTCCGCGCCAAGGTTGCGGCCTACCTGCACCAGCACGAGAGCCACGTCGCCCTGCAGCGTCTCCGTCGGAATCGTCAGCTGACGACTGCCGACTTGTCGTCACTCGAGCAGATGCTGGAGGAGAGCGGCGCCGGCGGCCGGGCTGACCTTGATCGTGCGGTTGCGCATTCCCACGGCTTGGGTCGTTTCGTGCGCTCGCTCATCGGGCTTGAACGCGAAGCGGCGATGGAGGCCTTCGCCGACTATCTGGACGGCACGCGCTTCGACGTGCACCAGGTGCGGTTCGTGAGCCTGATCGTCGACGAGTTGACGTCCAACGGGAGCGTCGCGCCGGGGCGGCTCTTCGAGTCCCCGTACACGGACCATGCGCCCACCGGACCCGATGATCTCTTCGACGAGACGCATGTCGACTCGATCGTGGAGATCCTGCGTGAGGTCGATGGTCGCGCCGAGGCCGTGGGCGCATGAGATTCACGAAGGTGGCATGACATGCCCAAGCGAATGATGTGGGTGTCCTGGGAGGACGGTGCGGACCTCAGCCACTCGCGCAAGAGCCCGGGAGACTTCAGTCCGCTGACGCGGGACAGTGGCAACAACCTGGGGCACGTGGTTCTTGAATCCATCGTGGAAGACGACGAGGAGCAACCGACCGGAGAACCCCAGACGGTGTACATCTACGTCGATGAGACGGCGGAGACGACCAAGACTGACCAAGACGAAACGGCAGAGCTCGTGGCTGCCCTCTTGGTGATAGGCGTGGCGGTGGCCATTGAGAGACGGACGGATATCGCCCACTGGTGGCACGAAGCCGCACGGCCGACGCTCACTCGAGTGAGGCAGCGGATCCGGCGGCCACGACGTTGGCGCCGGCGGGAGACAGGCACTGCGCTCGCGCCAGAGAACGTTCGTGAAGCCGCTGAGGACGTGGCTCAAACCCTTGAGGCCTATCGCGCCAGCATGGGCAGCGAGGAGGCCAGGGACCGGCTCGTGGCCGCGCTGATGGCCAAGCAGTTCGCGGACGAACAATTCGCCCTCCTGAGGAACGCGCGCATCGAGGATCCAGACGCCCAGAGCGCGTCAACCGCCGCTCTCGAAGCCGTCACAGATGAGGAGTTGGAGGCAGCTCTCGAACGGTTGTTGGAGCACAACCCATCGCTTCTGGAATCGTGCGAACTCGCCCATATCGGTAATTCGTTGACCAGTGCAGTTGTGGTCAGCGTCCCGAGACGTCGGCAAGCAGTGGGGAGAGAGCCCGACAGACCGTCAGAAGGGTGAGAGGAACCGCGCCGAGGACTGAAGTGAGAGACGATGAGCCTGACCACGGCGGACACCTCACAGCCCTACCCTCCTCGTATGGCCGACGACCGCAAGACCAAGCCGACCGATGCCTCTGCCGACGAGCTCATCGCGGGGGTCGAGGACGAGCGGCGCCGGGCTGACGCCGAGCAGGCGATCGCGCTCGTGCGCGAGGTGACCGGCGTGGAGCCGGTCGTCTGGGGGCCGTCGATGATCGGCTTCGGCACCCAGCCGTACACGACGGCCGACGGCAAGGAGCACGAGTGGTTCAGGGTCGGGCTCGCCCCGCGCAAGGCGGCGCTGACCTTCTACGGGTTGACCTTCTACGGGTCCAACGGGGACCTGCTCGAGCGCCTGGGCACGCACACGACCGGCAAGGGCTGCCTCTACGTCAAGCGGATGTCGGACGTCGACGAGTCCGTGCTGCGCGAGCTCGTCGAGCGATCCTGGGGCGCTGGTGCCTGAGATGGTCTGGCCCCGGCAAGCCGGGCCGCTCTCCCTCCGCCCTCCGGCGGCCGAGGACATCGAGCAGGCGCTCACGTGGCGCAACAGCCCCGAGGTGACGCGCTGGCTCCTGCTCACCACCGTCGATCCGGTGACGTACGCCCGCAGCTGGCTCGCCGAGGACCCGGACAGCATCGGGGTCGCGGCGCACGTCGACGGGCAGCTCGTGGGCACGGGTTCGCTCGACATCGCGGACGCGATGGGTCAGGTGCACGCCGGCGAGCCGATCTGGCGACGGGCCCAGGGCAGCATCGGCTACACGATCGACCCGGCCCACGCGGGCCGCGGCCACGGGACGCACCTCGCCCGCGCCCTGCTGTCGATCGCCTTCGACGACCTCGGGCTGCACCGCGTGACGGCGGGCTGCTTCGCCGACAACACCCCCTCGTGGCGGGTCATGGAGCGGGTCGGCATGCGGCGTGAGCAGCACGGGGTCAAGGACTCGTGGCACGCCGAGCTCGGCTGGGTCGACGGCTACACCTACGCGATCCTGCGCGAGGAGTGGGTCGAGGTATCAGGGGTCGAAGGGCCGCGGACCGGATAGGCGGTCGCCAATACCTCGACCGGGGTCAGTGCCGTCCCTCCACGGCACCGCCCCCGCTCAACGACGCCCGGTCGGCTGCCGCCTGGCCGGAGAACCACCCTTCGCCGTCGCTGACCGTCGTGGAGCGCGCGGCGCGCAGGTACGGGAAGTGCTCGTCGACGGCGTCGTCGACGGCCTCCCTGCGCTGCTCGAGCAGCGGGACGAGGTCCGTGCCCGTCGACCCGTGGCGTTCCCCGGCAGCGGTGGCGACCTCGGCGTCCACGACCTCCCGCAGCCGCTCGCCGATGCGGTGGGCGAAGGCGACGAGGAAGGACCGGCGGAAGGCAGCCGTCCGTGAGCGACCGCGCGCGTCGGTGCGCTGACCGTGCTGGGCCATCGCCGTGGTCGCCTGCACGAGCAGCGAGGTGAAGAGCGTCTCGACGGCGTCGAGGTCGTCGTGGTGCCCGATGAGGGTGGCGTACCCGAGGTCCTTGGTCCACACGGCGCGGGCGGCGTTGGCGGCGGCGATGCCGGAGAGGAGCGAGACCTTGGGGGACTCGTAGGGCCCCTCGATCCCGACCCGTCGCAGGCCCGGGGCGTCGGACGTGGGCGTGCTCGCCGCGAGCAGGGCCGCGTCGATGCTGTGGCGGGCCATGAGCGCCTGGGCGCCCGCGGTGAAGGTCTCCGCCTCCGCCTCGAAGGTCGTCGACTCCGCCTTGGCGAGCAGGGCCCGCACCCGCTCGAGGACGCGTGCGTCGACGTGCGAGGAGGGCCGACGGGAGGAGGGGTGGGCCTGTCCCGGGAGCGGGCCGATCTGCTCGATCCGGGGCACACCCCAGATCGCCGCGATGAGCTCGACCGCGCCCCGGACCACCTCGGGCCAGGAGTCGCGGGCATCACGCGCCGCCGGGTAGCTCTCGTGGTCCGGCCACCAGACGCTCGCCCCGATCGCCTCCATCTGGGTCCACCAGTCGGGGTCGACCGTGGCCCGGGCGTAGGGGCGAAGGTGGTACGCCATCGCGTCGCCGAGCAGGGACGCGGCCGGCGCCTTGGTGGAGCGGGTGACGTGGCGGTGCAGGTCGACGGGCTGCCAGCCGCGCTCGAAGGCCAGGCCGACCCGCTCGGCGAGGATGCTCAGGATCGCCCACCCCGCGCAGTCCCGGTCGTACCGCGTGCGGGTGTCGTCGACGAGCTGCGCGATGGACCGCTCGGCCGTCCGCGTGCGCCGGTTGGACCACGCGCTCGCCCCCTGCATGACCCGGTCGGCCATCTCCGCGATGTCCGCCTCGCGGTCGCGGCCGATCCCGAAAGCCGTCACGTCATCCCCCTTCGTCGTGGTCGTGTGGACACCTTGGCACGCAGCGCCTGCCGCCCGCTCCGACCCTGTGGACGAAGGGGGAGGAGGCGCTCAGCAAGACTTCTTACGGGTTCGCACGAGTTTTAAACTCTTGCGAAGCCGAGGTTTATCGGGTGACCCGATAAACCTGAGGCGTATGCGGCGGGTCACCCCCGCCGAGCCGACGCCGCGGCGATCTGCTGGAGCATCTCCACCGCGAGGCGGGCGGCCTCGTTGGTCTTGGCCACGGGCGCGGTCAGCGCGACGATGTCACGCACGGGGTTGGGGTTGGTCAGGCGCAGCCGGCGCACGGTCTTGGGGATCGTGCGGGCGGCGAGGTCGGGGATCACGGTGATGCCCACGCCGGCCGCGACGAAGGCGGTCGCCGTGTAGTGGTCCTGCGCCTCGACCCTGTACCGCGGCCGGAATCCGGCTGCGCGGCAGGCGCGGTCGACCATCTCCTGGGTGATGCCGGCGGAGATGTCGTTGCTGATCCACGGGTCCTCGGCCAGCTCGGCCAGCTCGGCCAGCTCCACCCGGCGCCGCCCGGCGAGCCGGTGGTCGGCGGGCACGAGCGCGACGAAGTGGTCGGTCATGAGCGGGGTGACGATGTACCCGGGCCGGATCGAGGTCATCGGGTCGTCGGGCACGACGTCGATGTCGACCGGCGGGGCCTCCCCGGGCGGGTAGCCCTCGGTGAGCACCATCTGCAGGGTGAGCTCGGGCAGCTTCGCCTGGAGCCGTTTGGCCAGCTGCGGCATCCACCGGTACCCGGCCGACGCGAAGTACCCGATCGACAGCGAGCCGGTGCTCCCTTCGCGCAGGTCGTCGACGACGGCATCGACCCGCTTGAGCTCGACCATGAGCCGCTCGCTCTCCGCGGCGAGCGTGTGGGCCGCCGGGGTGGGCTCGATCCCGCGCCCGTGGCGGGTGAAGAGTGTGAGCCCGGTCTCCTTCTGCAGGACGGCGAGCTGCTGGCTCACGGCCGAGGGCGAGTACCCCAGGTGGCCCGCGGCGGCCCCCACCGAACCGGACGCCATGACGGACAAGAAGATCCGGAGCCGGTGCGCGTCGACCATGCCCCGCAACCTACCCGATAGTGAAGTAGAACTGCACGAACATGCACAAAACTGAATTGGATAAAATAGTTGAAGCGAGCAAGATCTTGGCCATGGAGAAGCTCTGGATGACCTACGTCAACGCCCTGCGTCCCGCCGCCAACCGCCACTGGGGGGCCGGCCCGGACGCCGACCACCACCGCATGGCCGCGGAGCTCGCCGCCATGTCCCAGGACGAGACCCGCGGCGAGCGCCGCCTCGCCGCCTCGGCCTCCGGCCCCACGTACCACGCGCCGTACGACCAGCGGATGGCTGACCGCTTCCACCCGCTCCTCTCCACGCGCTGAGCATCCCCGCCCGGGGGTGATCCAGCCCGGGCGCACGACGAAGGGGAGGCCCCGCACCTGACCAGGTGCGGGGCCTCCCCTTCGTCGTGCCCGTGCGCTCAGCGCGTGCCGACGTCGTCCTTGAGCACGACCGCGCGACCAGCCTCCAACCGCGCGACCGGCACGCGGAAGGGGGAGCAGCTCACGTAGTCCAGACCCGCGTCGTGGAAGAAGTGGATCGACTCCGGGTCGCCGCCGTGCTCGCCGCAGACGCCGGTCTTGAGGTCGGCCTTGGTCGAGCGGCCCTTCTCCACACCGATCCGCACGAGCTCGCCGACGCCGATCGCGTCCAGGGTCTCGAAGGGGGAGATGGTGAGGACGCCGTTCTCGAGGTACTTCGGGAAGAAGGCGGTCTCGACGTCGTCGCGGGAGAAGCCCCACGTCGTCTGCGTCAGGTCGTTGGTGCCGAAGGAGAAGAAGTCGGCGGTCTGCGCGATGCGGTTGGCCGTGAGGGCGGCGCGCGGCAGCTCGATCATGCAGCCGATCGGGATCTCGATCGACTGGTTGTTCGCCTCGGCGACCTCGGCGATGATCTCCTCCGCCTGGCGCCGCACGATGACGAGCTCACGGTTGGAGCCGATGAGCGGGACCATGATCTCCGGCTGCGGGTCCTTGCCCTCCTCGCGCAGACGCACGACGGCCTCGGCGATCGCGCGGATCTGCAGGCCGAAGAGGCCCGGGATCTTCAGCCCGAGGCGCACGCCGCGCAGACCGAGCATCGGGTTGGACTCGTGGATCGCGCGCACCGCGTCACGCAGCGCCCGCGTCCGCTCGACCTCCGGGCCGCTCTCGCCCCGCTCGTCGGCCAGGGCGACCTCGACGGTCAGGTCGGTGAGGTCGGGCAGGAACTCGTGCAGCGGCGGGTCGATGAGACGGATCGTCGTGGGCAGCCCGTCCATCGCGGTGAGCAGGTCGACGAAGTCCTCGACCTGCGCCGGCAGCAGCTCCGCCAGCGCGGCCTCGCGCTCCTCGTCGGCCTCGGCGAGCACGACCCGCTCGATCTGCTGGCGCCGGTCCCCGAGGAACTGGTGCTCGGTGCGGCACAGCCCGATGCCCTCGGCGCCGCGGTCGCGGGCACGCTTGGCGTCCTCACCGGTGTCGGCGTTGGCGCGCACGCGCAGGCGGCGGCGGGCGTCGGCGTGCTGCAGCACGCGGTCGACGGCCTCGATGAGCTCGCGGGTCTCGTCGTCGTCGGCGATCGTGACGGCGGCCTCGACGCCCTGCGAGATGTAGGTCATGACGGGCGAGTCGACGACGTGCACGTCACCGAGGAAGACCTCACCGGTCTTGCCGTCGATGGCCAGGGTGTCGCCCTCGCGGACGACGTGCTCGCCGACCCGGATCTCCTTGGCGGCCACGTCGACGACGAGGTCCTCGGCGCCGACCACGGCGCACTTGCCCATGCCGCGCGCGACGACGGCCGCGTGCGAGGTCTTGCCACCACGCGCGGTGAGGATGCCGGCCGCGGCGATCATGCCGGGCAGGTCCTCGGGGGAGGTCTCGCGGCGCACGAGGATGACCGAGCTGCCCTCGGCCTGCTTGGCCTCGGCGCTGGCGTTGTCGAAGGCCACCGCGCCGACGGCCGCGCCCGGGGAGGCGCCCATGCCGGTGGCGATGAGGGTGCGCTCCGCCTCGCGGTCGAACTGCGGGAAGAGCAGCTGGCCCAGCTGTTCGCCGGTCACGCGCTCGAGCGCCTCGTCCATCGTGATGAGGGCCTCGTCGACGAGCTGGGTCGCGATGCGGAAGGCGGCGCCGGCGGTGCGCTTGCCGACACGGGTCTGCAGCATCCACAGCTTGCCGCGCTCGATGGTGAACTCGATGTCGCACAGGTCGCGGTAGTGCGTCTCGAGACGGCGCATCGCGGTGCGCAGCTCCCGGTAGGCGGCCGGGTCACGGTCCTCGAGGTCGGTGAGCGCGAGCGTGTTGCGGATGCCGGCGACGACGTCCTCGCCCTGGGCGTTGGGCAGGTAGTCGCCGTACACGCCGGAGTGGCCGGAGGAGGGGTCGCGGGTGAAGCAGACGCCGGTGCCGGAGGTGTCGCCGAGGTTGCCGAAGACCATGGCCTGCACGTTGACCGCGGTGCCGAGGTCGTCGGCGATGCGCTCGCGGCGGCGGTAGAGCTGGGCGCGCTCGGTGTTCCAGCTGCGGAAGACGGCCTCGATCGCCATGTCGACCTGACGGCGCGGCGTCTGCGGGAAGGGGTTGCCTGTCTCGTCGAGGACGATCTGCTTGAACTCGGCGACGACGGCCTTGAGGTGGTCCGCGGTGAGGTCGACGTCGGCCTCGACCCCGGCCTCCTGCTTGTGGGTGTCGAGCACGTCGGAGAAGCGCTCGGAGTCGATGTCGAGCACCGTCTTGCCGAACATCTGGATGAGGCGGCGGTAGGAGTCCCACGCGAAGCGCTCGTCACCGGCGAAGGAGGCCAGCGACTGCACCGTGTCGTCGTTGAGCCCGACGTTGAGGACGGTCTCCATCATGCCGGGCATCGAGAACTTCGCCCCGGAGCGCACGGAGAGCAGCAGCGGCTCCTCGGAGTCGCCGAGCGTGCGGCCGATGAGGTCCTCGACGTCGCGCAGCCGCTGGGTCACCTCGACCCGCACCTCGGGCGGGACGCGTCCCTCGGTGAGGTAGGCCCGGCAGGCCTCGGTCGTGATCGTGAAGCCCGGGGGGACCGGCAGACCCAGCTTGACCATCTCGGCGAGGTTGGCCCCCTTGCCGCCGAGGAGGTCCTTCTGGTCGCGATCGCCTTCGCTGAACATGTGGACGTACTGACTCACCGGGTGCCTCCCAAGACGCGTGCGCTGAACCCGCCCACTATGACAGGCACCAGGGGCCGGGTCGTGGTCGGTTCCTCGTGGCAGGACGAAGGGGGGACCCCCGCATCCCGTCGTGGGGCCGGGTCAGGCTCCTTCGAGCTCGACCTTGAGGCGGTCGAGGGTGCGGCGGATGTTCCCCGGCTGGTACTCGGCGAAGGTCCGCCCGCCGGTCACGACGCGGTCGAAGACGCGCGCCACGCCGTCGGGCCAGCGCCGGTCGTCGGTCCACGTCTCGGTGACGAGGGTGCCGCCGGTGACCGGCTCGAAGCGGTACTCCCACGTGGCGATGGCCGCGGCGAGGACCGGGCGCCTGCCGCCGATGCGGTGGACCCGGAAGGCGAAGCGCTCGCCCGGGTCGGCGGCGGTGACGGTGCACTCGGTCGTCCACCGCGCCCGACCGCGGCGGTTGCGCCCGACGAAGGAGCTGCCGACGGTGACCGGGCCGTCCGTGGCGGTCCGGCCGCCGGTGTTCTCGGGGCTCCACCGACCCATCTGGGTGATGTCGCTGACCGCCTCCCACGCCGTCATCGGGTCGACGGCGATCGTCACGGTGCCGGACGCGGTGCGGGGTCGCTGCATGGTGCTCACGCTGTCACAGGTCCAGGCCGTCGCCGTCGAGCCGGTAGGTCTCCCACTCGCTCTGGGGGCTCGCGCCGAGCGACTCGTAGAACTCGATGGACGGGGTGTTCCACCGCAGCACGGTCCACTCCAGTCGTCGGTAGCCGCGGGCGCGGCACTCGTCGGCGAGCGTCAGGAGCAGCGCCTTGCCCAGGCCGGACCCGCGGTGCGCGGGCTCGACGTACAGGTCCTCGAGGTGGATGCCGTTCTTGCCGGTCCACGTCGAGAAGGTGAGGAACCACAGCGCGATCCCGACGACGCGACGCTCCTCCCCTTCGCCTCCTACTGCGACATGGCAGGCGGCGGTCGGCGTGCCCTCCTCGGGGAAGAGTGCCGCCACGAAGTCGGCCTCGGTCGCCTCGACGGCGTCGGGCTCGCGCTCGTACTCGGCGAGGTCGTGGACGAGGCGGAGGATGTCGGGCACGTCCGCGGCGGTCGCGGGCCGGATGTCGGGATGGCGCATGGGTTACTCCTATGTCAAGCGGCGGCCGCGAGTCCAGTCGCGGTCGTTGCTTGGTCGGTGGTCAGGTGGTGGAAGACGACGCGAGCGAGG
>NZ_JBDIVG010000107.1:0-304 GCF_039631275.1 Janibacter sp. LM | reverse complement strand
TCAAGCACAAGGCCTCGATCCTCGCCGCCATCGAGCACGGCCTGTGTGGTTCCCCCCGAATCGTGGAGGGCTTCTCTATGCGGCTTCCCGGTCGGGGGCCGCGGTGTTCTCGTAGTTGATCGGGCTCATCATGCCCGCCGAGCTGTGCCGACGGTCGTGGTTGTAGAACCCGTAGCACCAGTCCAGCACGACGGCTTGGGCCTGGCCGGTGTTCTTGAACTCGTGGCGTGAGAGGACCTCCCACTCCAACGAGGAAAAGAGGCTCTCCTGACTGATCCGTGGGTCATTTCCGGCCTGGGAGGAC
>NZ_JBDIVG010000012.1:0-36213 GCF_039631275.1 Janibacter sp. LM | reverse complement strand
CGGGATGGCGCATGGGTTACTCCTATGTCAAGCGGCGGCCGCGAGTCCAGTCGCGGTCGTTGCTTGGTCGGTGGTCAGGTGGTGGAAGACGACGCGAGCGAGGCGTCGTTTGAGGCAGCGCAGGGCTTCGCGGTTGGACATGCCTTCGGCCTTCTTCTTCTCGTAGTAGGCCTTGCCCAAAGAGCCCTGCAGACGTACTTGGGTGATGGCGATGCGGTGCAGTGCGGCGTTGAGCTGTCGGTTGCCGGAGCGGGTCATCCGCACTCGGCCGGCGGTGTTGCCCGACCAGACCGGGATCGGCGCGACCCCGGCATGGCGGGCGAACGCGGCCTCGCTGTGGAACCGTGACGCGCCCGCGGACTCACCAATCAGCTTGGCCGCGGTCAACGCCCCGACCCCGGGCATCGCCAGCAGCGTCGGTGCCGCCTCCTCGGCCAGGAGCGCGATGCGCTTCTCGTACGTCTTGGCTCGCGCGGTCAGCGCAACGATGTCGTCGAGCTCCTCCAACGCCAGCTCGGCCACGATTCCTTCGAGGGTTACCAGCCACGCACGCAGCTGCTGCTGGTGCTTGGCCAGGTCCAACGAGCGAGCTTTGGGGGCCCGGGCCGGGTCGAGCTCGTGCACCCGCCACAGCAGCGAGTTGATCGTCGCTGTGCGTTGCGCGACAAGGGTTTCGCGGCGATCGACCAGCAACTTCAGCTCCCGGGACGTCTCGTCGTGCGAGGCCACCGGCAGCGACGGTTCGCGTAGGTACGCGCGAGCCACGGCCAACGCGTCGATCGGGTCGGACTTGCCACGGGTGCGCGCGACCCGGCGCTGCTCGGCCATCATCTTCGGCGGAACCCGGACCACCTGCTGCCCACTGGTGAGCAGGTCTCGCTCCAGGCGGGCGGACAGGTGGCGGCAGTCCTCGATGGCCCACACGAGCTCGTCGCCGAAGCGTTCCCGAGCCCACGTCAAGGCCTTGCGGTGCCCGGCCGTGACCGCCTCGACCGTGAGTTGCCCGACCTGCTTGCCGACCTGATCGACCGCGACGAATGTGTGCGTGCGCTTGTGGACATCGGCTCCAACAACAACCATGGTGGTTGCCTCCTTCACCTGATCAGTGACTGGACGGTTGGGGCCGGTCGGCGGACACATCTCAGTGGGGGCGATGCCACGCTCCTATCAAGTCACGCCGGCCGGTCCTTCACACCAGGCGTCGGCATAACGCATGCTGATCAGCCCGAAGGCGACAGCGACTCTATGAGCCAGACACCCGGCGCTCAGGATCCAACCACCGCGTGAGCGGTGCAATCACCCTGACACTGACCCGACTCTAGGAGCCCGCCCCCACGCGCTCCCTGAGGAGGTCGCGCAGCGACCGTCTCGAAGGGTGCCCTCAGTCCAAGGTCGTGCGCCGCCGGTGGACCCGAAGCGACAGGAGCAGCACGAGCAGGCCGGCGGCGGACAGGCCCGCGCCGACGAGCGAGGGCGCCTGCCAGCCCCAGCCGGCGGCGAGGACGACACCGCCGAGCCAGGCGCCGAGCGCGTTGGCGATGTTGAGCGCGGCGTGGTTGCCGGCGGCCCCGAGCGTGCGGGCGCGGCCGGCGACCTCCATGAGCCGCAGCTGCAGCGCGAGCACGAAGGCCGAGACCGAGATGCAGATCAGCAGCAGCACGACGGCGGCGGGGACCGGCGAGTCGGCGGCCCGGGCGAAGGCGGCGAGGGAGAGCCCGGTCGCGATGGTCGACCCGACGAGGGTGCGCAGCACGGAGCGGTCGACGAGGCGCCCGGCGACGACGGTGCCGACGAGACCGCCGACGCCGTAGACGAAGAGGTAGACCGGGACGGCGTCGGCCGGCAGGCCGGTCTGGTTGCGCAGGATCGGCGAGATGTAGGAGTACATCGCGAAGACGCCGCCGAACCCGATCGAGCCCACGAGCAGGGTGAGCCACACCTGGGAGTCCTTGAAGGCGGCGAGCTCGCTGCGCACCCGCGCCTCCCGGTCGGCGGCCTGGTGCGGGACGAGGAGCTGGACGAGCACGGCGGTGAGGACGCCGGTCGCCGCGACGAACCAGTACGCGGAGCGCCACCCGGTCTGCTGCCCGAGCCAGGTGGCGAAGGGGACGCCGGCGACGTTGGCGACGGGGATGCCGAGCATGATCCGGCTGACCGCCCACCCGCCGCGCCCGACCGCCACGATGTCGAAGGCGACGATCGAGGCGATGCCGAAGAAGGCCCCGTGCGGGATGCCGCTGATGAACCGGGCGAGCATGAGCACGCCGTAGCTGCTGGCCAGTGCGCTCAGCGCGTTGCCGATGGCGAAGAGGACCATGAGCCCGACGAGCAGCTCGCGCCGGGGCAGCCGGTTGCCGAGGACCGCGATGACCGGCGCCCCGATGACGACGCCGAGCGCGTACGCCGAGATGGTGTGGCCGGCGCGGGGGATCGTCGTGCGGATGCCCTCGGCGATCTCCGGCAGGAGACCCATGGTGACGAACTCGGTGATGCCGATCCCCACGCCGCCGAGCACGAGCGCGGCCAGCGCGACCCCGACCGGTCGAGCGGTGGGCGCGGTCCGGGACGAAGGGGGGATCACGCCCGACATCCTCCCCCAGGCTCTACGCCGCCCCGACCTCGACGGCACCCGCGACTGCCTAGGGCGTGTCTGCTAAGTCCTGGCGCGGTGGGTCAGGATGAGTGTCGCTAACAGGAAACCGCCGAGGTAGGTCACGGCGTACTTGTCGTACCTGGTGGCCAAGCCTCGCCATTGCTTGATCCGGCTGTAGGAGCGCTCGATGGTGTTGCGGTCCTTGTAGACCTTCGGGTCGAACGCGGGTGGCCGTCCGCCCCGGGATCCCTTCGCTTTGCGGCGTGCGATCTGGTCGCGACGTTCAGGGATCGTGTGCTTGATCCGCCGCTCGCGCAGGAATTGGCGGGTGCTGGGGTGGGAGTACGCCTTGTCCGCCAGGAGTCGAAAGTCCATGCCGTGCCCGGCCTTGTCCAGGGCCTGGACCAATGGCGCAAGCATCGGGTTGTCCCCACTCTGGCCGGCGGTCAGCAGCGCGATCACCGGGGTGCAGGTGAGATCCGAGAGAGTGTGGACCTTCGTGGTCAACCCTCCACGAGAACGTCCCAGCGCGTGGTCAGGCGGCTCCCCGGGCACGATCCGAGAAT
The DNA here is from genome assembly GCF_039631275.1 of Janibacter sp. LM. Classification (NCBI taxonomy): domain Bacteria; kingdom Bacillati; phylum Actinomycetota; class Actinomycetes; order Micrococcales; family Intrasporangiaceae; genus Janibacter; species Janibacter sp. LM. Next base: position 33,054 of record NZ_JBDIVG010000012.1, on the reverse strand, counting down.
TCGTGTAACTCGCTCCTGCCCCCTGTGTCCCCGGCATCTGGGGCAGCGACCGAGTCTCGACGGGCTCCGGCAGCGTGCTGGTGGGCCCGCACGCTCGTGGAATCGATCGACAGGATCGACTCCAGCTCCTGGCCGTTCAGGCCGAGCTGGTCTTGGGCTGTAACCAGCATCGCTTCATAGGTGCCGTCGGTCGACCAGAGCCGATGGCGTTGCCACACAGACTGATACGAACCGAACTCCCCCGGAAGGTCCCGCCACGGTGAACCCGTTCGGAAGCGCCAGGCGATGCCCTCCAACGTTCGCCGGTGGTCATTCCACGGCCGACCCTGATGACCCCGACACGGCGGCAGCACCGCCGAGATCACCTGCCACAACTCATCACTGATCACATCGCCACGAACCATGACATCCACCCTGCGCCGCCCCCACCCCCACCATTGGCAGACACGCCCTAGGCTCGCCCCATGACGACCACGCAGAACGCCCCGCTCCTGACGTCCGAGATCGACATCGACGCCACGCCCGAGGCGGTGTGGCGGGTCGTCGCCGATCCCCGCGCCCTCGGTGGCCTGAGCCCTCAGGTGCTGCGCACCCACATCGTCGGCGACCGGCCGGTGGGCCTGGGCACCCGCATGGTCAACCTCAACCGACGCGGTCTGCTCGTGTGGCCCACCCGCGCCAAGGTCGTGCGCTTCGAGCCCTCGAAGGAGTTCGCGTTCCGCGTCAAGGACAACGCGGCGATCTGGTCCTTCTCGTTGTCCCCCAACGGTTCTGGCGGCACGACGGTCGTCCACCGCCGTGAGGCGCCGGACGGCACGACCCAGGTCTCCCGCACCCTGCAGGACAAGGTCCTGGGCGGCGTCGAGTCCTTCGACCGCGAGCTCCAGGCCGGCATGGCCCAGACCCTCTCCAACCTCAAGTCCCTGCTCGAGCGCTGACCAGCGAAGGGGGGATCGCCCCCCTTCGTCCGTCCGGAAGACCCCCGCAGGGATGGGTACTTCTCCCCATCGACCCGCACCTCGGCCGGCTCGTAGATTCATCGGTGTCAGACGGGATGGGGATCCTCGGATGGCACCGACGCGGGACCCGCAGGGGGTCCCGGGGTTGACCGCAGGGCGGGACTCCGCAGGGGGAGTCCCGCCCTTGCGTGTGTCCCCACGACGATCCGTGTCGCGCCGGCCCGGATTGTGTGACGATAACCCCATGTCGACACCATCAGCAGGGGGTCCGAGCGGCCCGAACGTCCCACCGCCGCCCGGTAGCGGAAACTTCGGCCAGACGCAGCCGCCGTCCGGTCAGTTCAACTCCCCGGGCCAGGGGTACACCGGACCGCCGCCCCCCGGCCAGGGGTACACCGGACCGCCGCCCGGTCAGGGCTACGGCGGTCCCGGCCCCGGTGGGCCCGGCGGGCAGCCGCCGAAGAAGGGCATGGGCAAGGGCCTGCTCGCCGGCATCGCCGGTGGCGTGGCGCTCCTGCTGCTCCTGTGCTGCATCGGTGGCTTCCTCATCGCCCGCGGTGACGACGACGAGTCCTCGAGCACGACCACCTCGTCGGCGACGTCGAGCGAGTCGACGACGCCGAGCTCGACCACCGAGTCGACGACGGAGAGCTCGACGACCGAGCCCACCACCGAGTCGACCACGGAGAGCTCCACGAGCGAGCCCTCGAGCGAGACGACGAGCGCCGGCGGTGGCGCCAGCTTCCCCGACTCCTTCGACGGCTGGACCAAGGGCCAGACCTCGGACGCGGGCGGCCAGGAGACGGCGGTCTACACCAAGGGCGGCGACACCATCTCGGTCGTCATCTCCGACTCGGTCAAGCCGGCCGACTTCGAGGCGATCTGGGACAAGGACGAAAAGGTCGGGGACCACCACTGCGGCACGCTGCGCTCCACGCAGCAGTGCGCCGGCGAGTCCGGTGGCACGACCTACCTCGTCACCTCCGCGAGCAGCGACTCCGCCAAGGAGGTCTCGGCGATCCTCGGCAAGCTGCTCGACACCGTGTGATCGACGCGTCACCGATCGAGAGAGGGCCCCGTCACCCGACGGGGCCCTCTCGTCGTGCCCGGCGCCATAGGGTGGACGCCATGGCACGGCACATCACCACCTCCATCGACGAGGGCATCGCCCAGGTGCGTCTCGCGCGGCCGGACAAGCTCAACGCGCTGACGCTCGACATGCTCGACGACCTCGTCGCCACCGCCCACGGCCTGCGTGCCGACCGACGGCTGCGCGCCGTCGTGATCTCGGGTGAGGGGGACGCCTTCTGCGCCGGGCTCGACTTCGGCTCGGCGATGAAGGACCCTCGCGGCATCGCGCGGCGCTTCGTGCCGCGACCGTGGCGGGGGACCAACACCTTCCAGGAGGCCCCGTGGGCCTACCGGCGGCTGCCGGTGCCGGTCATCGCGGCAGTGCACGGCCACTGCCTCGGTGGCGGGCTGCAGATCGCGCTGGCGGCCGACTTCCGCATCGCCCGCCCGGACTCGACGTGGTCGGTGCTCGAGGGTGCCTGGGGGATCGTCCCCGACATGTCGGGCGTGCACGCCCTGTCCCAGCTCGTCGGTATCGATGTCGCCAAGAAGCTGTCGATGACCGCCGCCAAGATCTCGGGGGAGCGGGCCCACGAGCTCGGCCTCGTCACCGACCTCGCCGACGACCCGGTGGGGGCCGCGACCGAGCTGGCGCGTGAGCTCGCCGAGCGCTCGCCCGACGCGCTCGCGGCGACCAAGCGGCTCTTCGACCGGACGTGGACCTCCGGTCCCCGGCGGGCATTCGCCCGCGAGCGACTCGAGCAGCTCCCGCTGCTCCTGGGCCCCAACGCCGCCCGAGCCCGCAAGGCCAACCTCGAGCGCACCGCCGCCGAGTACCTGCCCCGCCAGCGTCGCCTCGTCCCGTGAGCGGCGGACCGCAGCAGCAGACCGGCTTCCTCCCGATCGTCCCGGAGGGTCTCCCCGAGGGGTGGACCACCCGCGTCCCCGACGAGGGAGACGTCGAGGACCTCATCGCCCTCGTGTCCACCGCCAAGGAGGCCGTGGACGGCTCCGGTGCGGTGGAGGAGGAGCTCGTCGCCAGCGAGGCCGTGGGCGAGGCGTCGTGGACGCGGCGCCAGGTCGTCGTCGTCGACCCGGCCGGGGCGATCAGGCTCTGGGCCCGCGTGCACGACCGCGCCGCCGGTCGCTGCAACATCGACCTGACGACCGACCCCGCGCTGGGTGCCGAGGTCGAGGAGCAGCTCGCGCCGTCCGTCCTCGCCTGGGCGGAGGAGGTCGCCCTGAGGATCTCCCGCGGTCGCGGTCTCGGGGGCACGCGGCTGGACATGTCTGTGCACGAGGACGACGAGCGCCTGCGGGGTCTCCTCGCGGCCGACGGGTTCGAGCACGTCCGCACCTGGCTGCAGATGAGGCGGCCCACGCAGCCCGGCGACGAGGAGCTGCTCGAGACGCACCGGCGCGAGGGCGTCGTCGTGCGCCGGGTGGCCCGGCGCGAGGACGGCACGCCGGTGGCGGCCGACCTGCAGGCGGTCTACCGGATGATCGAGGAGTCCTTCGCGGACCACTTCAACTCCTACCGCGAGTCCTTCCCGGAGTTCCTCGCCCGGCTGCGCGAGGCGCCCGGTCACCGGTGGGACCACTGGTGGATCGCGGACATCGAGATGGAGGGGCAGTGGGTCCCCGGCGGAGCCGTCGCTGCGGCGGTCCTGCCGCCCGACGCGTCGGGGACCGAGGGCACCTACATCGACTACATCGGCGTGCACCGGCTGGCCCGCGGGCGCGGGGTGGCCAAGTCGCTGCTCCACGCGGTCATCGCCGACGCCGCGGCGCGCGGCCGCAACCGGGTCTCCCTCGAGGTCGACGCCGACAGCCCGACCGGGGCGGACGGCATCTACGAGTCCATGGGGTGGGTCACCCGCTACCGGACCGAGTCGTGGCAGCGGGACGTGCTCGCCGAGGGCACCGACGCGCCCGTCCCACAGGCCCGCCTCGACGAGTAGCTCGCCGGGGCCGGGCGCGCGTCAGTCGAGGACGCGGGTGGTCTCGATCGTGAAGTCGTGGGCGCGCAGGCGCTCGACGAGCGGGGCGGCCATGGCGACCGCGGGGGTGAGGACCCCCCCTTCGCTGTCGAGGTCGTCGAGGGCGAGGCAGAGCGCGGCCTGACCGAACATGATCGCCGTGCCGCTGTAGCCCGGGTCCGCGTCGGCGGCGACCGTCGTCGCGTACCGGGCGCCGGTGGTCGTGCTCGCGACCACCTCGACGGCGAAGCGGCCCCGGGTCCGCGACTCCTCGTCGGGACCCTCTCCCGGGGCGGGCAGGAAGCGGTCGACGACCTTGCGCGTCGGGCCGAAGGCGAGCCCGCCGACGAGGCCGAGCAGGCCCACCGTCATGCCGGTCGCCGCGAAGGGGGCCTTGGCGCGGGTGCCGAAGTCGGTCACCTCGTGGTAGCGGAAGGCGCGTCCGTAGCGCCAGCCCAGGAGCGCGTTGGAGCGGCGCACGACCCGGGTGTTGTACGAAGCCATGATGAAGGGGCCGGTCCAGTGCCCATCCTCGGTGCGCCGGACCGGCAGGCGGGAGCCGAGGCGGCCGAGGACGCTGCGGACCCGGCCGCGCTGCGCGGCACCGGCGGTCGGCACGCCCGCGCGGTCGGCGCGGGTCGGCTCCGCCGACCGGTCGGGGCTCAGGGCGTAGGGGTCGGCGATCGCCCGGCGGTCCTCCGGGGACTCGCTGGCCGCGATGACCTGGGTACGCATCGAGTCGATGGTGCCGCCGGAGAGACCGCCCTTGAGGCGCCGGACGAAGAGCACGGTGTCGGTCAGCTCGCCGGCGTCCTCGGCGGCGGCCACCCGGGCGGTCTCCCAGACCGCGAGGTCGGACGGGACGGAGTCGAAGCCGCAGGAGTGCACGATCCGGGCACCGGTGCGGCGGGCCACGTCGTGGAAGGCCTCGGCGCTGTCGCGGACGAAGAGCACCTCGCCGGACAGGTCGGCGTAGTGGGTGCCCGCCACCGCACAGGCCTTGACGAGCTCCCGCCCGTACCGGGCGTACGGCCCGACCGTCGTGGCGACGACGCGCGCGTGCTCGGCCAGGTCCGTGCAGGCCCCCGGGTCGGCGAGGTCCACGACGAGCCGGGGCCACTCGGCGGCCCGCCCGCCGAGCTCCGCGGCGAGCGCGTCGAGACGGTCGCGGGAGCGCCCGGCGAGCGCGATGCGCAACCCCTCCGGGGCGTGGTCGCGCAGGTGGCCGGCGGTGAGGCGCCCCACGAAGCCGGTGGCCCCGACCAGGACGATGTCGTACTCACGAGCGGTGACGGACGAAGTCATGCTCTCGACACTAACCGCATTGCCCGGCAGGAACATTCGCGTCCTGTGCGCACGTCGTCACGGGGTGAGGGTTCCCTCCGGGGGTCGACTCCGCTAGGAAGGGGGGAGGCGGTGCGCCGCACGTCACCGACGACGAAGGAGAAGCACATGACGCAGCCTCCGAACGAGACTCCCGACGTTCCCGAGGAGGCCATCGGCGGGGTGCCCACCGAGGCGCCCACGACCGGTGGCGACGGTGGCGCGGACGGCGCGGCCGGTGACGGTGGCGCGGACGGCGCAGCCGGTGACGGTGGCGCGGACGGCGCGGCCGGTGACGGTGGCGCGGACGGCGCAGCCGGTGACGGTGGCGCGGACGGCGCAGCCGGTGACGGTGCTGCTGGCGACGGTGGCGCCGACGGCGGTGCCTGAGTGACCCCACGCGAGGAGGCCGGTGCCCCGACGGGCACCGGCCTCCGCCGCGTCACGGACCTCGGCCCCGAGGACTTCGCGCGGGCCTGGGGACGCGAGCCCCGGCACGTGCCCGCCGCGGCCCTCGGCAGCGACTTCGTGGACCTGCTCGACACCCCGGCCGTCGACGACCTGCTCTCCCGGCGCGGCCTGCGCACCCCCTTCCTCCGGGTGGCGCGGGAGGGGCAGACGCTGGCCGACGCGGAGTTCACGCGCGGCGGTGGCGTCGGGGCAGGCGTCGCGGACCAGCTGGACGACACCGCGCTGCTGCGGCTCTTCGCGGAGGGCCACACGCTCGTGCTCCAGGGGCTGCACCGCACGCACCCGCCTGTGCTGGACTTCGCGCAGGACCTCTCTGCGGACCTGGGGCACCCCGTGCAGGTCAACGCCTACGTCACCCCGCCGCAGAGCCGCGGGTTCGCCGCGCACTACGACGTCCACGACGTCTTCGTGCTCCAGTGCGGCGGTGAGAAGACCTGGCGCCTCCACCCGCCCGTCCTCGAGCACCCCCTGCGCACCCAGCCCTGGCAGGACCGCCGCGCCCCGGTCGAGCAGGCGGCGCAGGAGCAGCCGCGCCTCCTCGTCACGCTCCGCCCCGGCGACGTCCTCTACGTCCCGCGCGGCTGGTTGCACGCGGCCGAGGCGCTCGGCGGCGTGAGCACGCACCTCACCGTCGGCGTCCACGTCTGGCACCGCGGGCACCTCGCCGAGGCCGTCCTCGACGCCGCACGGAGGGGGGTGGCCGCCCGCGCGGAGGCGCGGACCCCCCTTCGCCCCGGGGTGGACGTCGCCGACCCCGACGACCTCGTCGACGACCTCGCCGTCGTCCGCGCTGCCCTGCTCGACGCGGTCGCCGCCGTCGACGAGGCGGCCGTCGCGGCCCAGCTCGCCCCCCGCCAGCGCGCCGCCCAGCGGCCGGCGCCCGTCGCGCCCGTCGCCACCACCGAGGCCCTCGCGGGTGAGCCGGTCGTCGTTCCCCGGGAGCACCTGCGCGCCGCCCTCGAGCCCGACGGGGAGGGCGCGGTCCTCGTGAGCCGGGCCGGCCGCCTGCCCCTGGACGCGTCCGAGGCCGACGCCGTCACGACGTGGCTGGTGGCCGAGGAGCCTGCCCGGCTCGACCCGGCGCTCGCGCGGCGCCTCGTCGTGGCCGGGGTGGCCGTCCCGCTCACCGCTCCGCCCGCGTAGGGTCGCCGAGGTGAGCCCCGACCCCTCCGCAGAGCACGTCCGGTGCTCGATCGCCGCCCGTGAGCGCGGCGACGTGCCGGTCGGCACGGCCGTGCCGGCGCGGTACTGGATGCTCGTCACCCACCCCGGCCCGTGGCCGGTCAAACCGATCACCGCCCCGCCCCTCACCGAGGTGGGCGACGCCCTCGCGGCGGCGCTCGACCGCTTTGGCGCCCGGCTCCAGCTCATCCGGCGGCACGGCCGCCAGGAGCGCGAGGTCGTCGCGGCCGACGGCAACCCGGTCTTCCTCGTCGACGTGCGCCGCGGGCTCGTCGGACGGGCCACGTGGGAGCGGCCCGAGGACCTCGTCGAGCTCGCCGGGCGCTTCGACGACCTGCCCTCCCCGAGCGCCGAGCCGCTCTTCCTCGTGTGCACGCACGGACGCAAGGACGTGTGCTGCGCCATCGACGGCCGCGTCGTCGCGGCCGTGCTCGACGACGCCCTGCCCGGTGCCGTCTGGGAGACGACCCACCTCGGCGGTGACCGCTTCGCCGGCAACGTGACGATCCTGCCCGAGGGCTCGATGTACGGGCGCCTCGAGGGTGACACCGCCCCGCAGGTCGTGCTCGACCACCTCGACGGACGGGTCGACCTCGAGCGGTGGCGCGGTCGCTGCTCGTGGCACCCGGCGGCCCAGGCCGCCGTCCACGACGTGCTGCGCGAGGGTGAGGTCCGGCTGGCGGACATCGCTGTGCCGCAGGTCGACCCGATCGGCGAGGAGACGTGGCGGGTGACGGTCACGGCGGGCGGGAGGACCTCCCTTCGCCGGGTCACCCGGACGATGTCCGAGGCCCACGTCCTCACCTGCGCCGGGGTGCCCAAGCAGCAGGCCCTGTACGACGTGCGTCCGACCGACGGATCCGGCGTCTGACCCATCCACGCGAGCGACTATTCTCGGCGCCCATGACGACGACGCCGCAGACCACCGACGCAGCAGACGAGCATCTCGCCGACTGGGCAGACCGACAGGCCAAGGCCGAGGCCATGATCCCCGCCGTGGGTCGCCTCTACCGGGAGCACGGGGTGGTCACCTCGATCCACGGCCGGCCGCTCATCGGGCAGTCCTCGACCGAGATCCTCAAGGCGCACCGCTTCGCCCGCCGCGTCGACGTCGAGCTGACCCTCGACGACACGCTGCCGATGATCGAGGCGCTCGCGGCGCTCGACCTCGGTCCGGCCTCCGTCGACATCGCCCGCCTGCACCGCCGTCGCCTCGAGACCGGTGAGGGCCTCGCGCTCGAGGACTTCCTGCGCGCCGAGCTCGGTGACGTCGTCGGCGGTGGCTCCGGTGGTGGTAGCCGCCAGAGCACCGACGTCGTGCTCTACGGCTTCGGCCGCATCGGCCGCCTCCTCGCCCGCATCCTCATCGAGCACGCGGGCAACGGCCAGGGCCTGCGCCTGCGCGCCGTCGTCGTGCGCCGCGGTGCCGACAACGACCTGTCCAAGCGCGCCAGCCTCCTGCGCCGCGACTCGGTCCACGGGTCCTTCCCCGGCACGATCACGGTCGACGAGGACAACAACACGATCCTCGCCAACGGCACGCTCATCCAGGTTATCTACTCCGACAGCCCCTCGAGCGTCGACTACACGCAGTACGGCATCAACGACGCGATCGTCGTCGACAACACCGGCCGGTGGCGCGACGAGGAGGGCCTGTCCCAGCACCTGCAGTGCCCCGGCGTCTCGCGCGTCCTGCTCACCGCCCCGGGCAAGGGCGGCCTGCCCAACATCGTCAGCGGCATCAACGACGCGATGATCGGTGACAGCAAGGTCGTCACCGCTGCCTCGTGCACGACCAACGCGATCGTCCCGACGCTCAAGGTCATCAACGACGAGTACGGCGTGGTCGGCGGCCACATCGAGACCGTCCACTCCTTCACCAACGACCAGAACCTCATCGACAACTTCCACAAGGGTGAGCGTCGCGGCCGCTCCGCGGCCCTGAACATGGTCCTCACCGAAACCGGTGCCGCCAAGGCGGTCGCCAAGGCGCTGCCCGAGCTCGAGGGCAAGCTCACCGGCAACTCGGTGCGCGTCCCCACGCCCAACGTGTCGATGGCGATCCTCAACCTCACCCTCGAGAAGCCGGTCGAGCGCGAGACCCTCAACGACTTCCTGCGCCAGGCCTCGCTCTACGGCGACCTGCACAAGCAGCTCGACTACATCGACAGCCCCGAGGTGGTCTCCACCGACTTCGTCGGCAACCGCCACGCGGGCATCGTCGACGGCCGCGCGACCATCACCGCTGGCGACCGCGTCGTCCTCTACGTCTGGTACGACAACGAGTTCGGCTACTCGTGCCAGGTCGTGCGCGTCCTCGAGGAGATCGCGGCGGTCCACCCGCCGGTCTTCCCCGCGGTCTGAGCGGCGGCGGGGAGGCCGCGCCGCCTCAAGATTATCGGGTCACCCGAGAAACCTCGGGTTCGCAAGAGTTTCAAACTCTTGCTGAGCGGGGGTTTAACGGGTGACCCGATAATCATGGGGCCAGTGGGACTCGCGCCCCCGCCACCCCACCTCAGGGACGAAGGGGGCGGACGCTCAGCTCGTCGCCGCCGCAGGTGCGTCCCTCGGCCGGGTCCTCGACGATCCGCGAGGCGTTGAGCACCGACAGCGAGTCGAAGCTCGGCCGGCCCTCGATGACCGAGCGGTACTGGTAGCGCACGAGGCGCTGGGCGCGGCAGGAGGAGTCGAAGGTCAGCACGTCGAAGGAGCTCGGCTGGCCGACGAGCTCGGCGTCGGGCCCACCGACGAAGTGCGACAGCGTCCCGCCGCCCGTGAAGGTGCCCACCTGCAGCCGGTTGCCGTCGAGCAGCGGGACATGGCCGTGCCCGTGGACGCGCAGCCGGCCGGGGGCGTCGTCGAGAGCGGGTGCCTCGTGGGACACGGTGATGTCGGGCGGCTCCTGCTCGCCGAGCGCCTCGAGCCACCGGTCACGCGCCGCGCCCTGGGCGTCGGTGGTGCCGTCGTCGGCGTCGCCGTAGTACCTCGGGTCGTTGAACCCGGCGATCCGCAGGCCGCCGATGTCGACCTCGCGGTAGCCGCCGTCGCCCGGCTCGAGCAGCTGCACCCCTTGCGTGCCCGCGAGCTCGTCGAGGAGCGCGGTGTCGCTCGGGCTGCTGCGGTCGTGGTTGCCCGCGACGAAGACGTACGGCACGCCGAGCGAGGTGATCGAGCGGTAGAGGTTGCTCAGGCGGGCCTCCTCGACGTGCCCGAGGTTGATGAGGTCGCCGGAGTCGATGACGACGTCGATGTCCTGCTCCTGCACGATCGTGCGCATCAGCGCGTACTGGTTGGCGGAGTGGATGTCGGAGACGAGCAGCACGCGCAGGGCCTCGCCGCCGGGGACCTCCTCGGGCGCGTACTCGTCCTGCATCGCGGCGGAGAGGGCGAGCAGGTTGCGCAGGTAGGGGGTCGCCTGGTCGGCGCGCTGCTCGACGTCGTCGAGGAGGCCGCGGTTGGCGATGGCCAGCTGGAGCAGCCCGGTCGAGTCGAGCGCGAGGAGCCGGTCGGCCTGGTAGGTGCGCTGCGCGGAGACCCCGGAGAGCGCGCACGTGAGGGCGGCGACGGTGAGCGAGCCGACCGCCGTCCGGGGCGAAGGGAGTCCCCGTCGCCGCAGGCCGACGCCGAGGAGGACGACGCCGAGCCCGAGCGCGGCACCGGCGGCGAAGCGCAGGCCGACGCCCGTCGCGGCCTCGCGGATGACCCGGGTGCGTTCGTCGGGGCCGACGTCGAGGGCGCTGGCGTCGAGGTCGCCGGAGCGGACGAGCTCGGTGATCTCCGGCTTGACGCGCGGCGCGACGTCGACGCCCGGGGCCAGCCCGGAGAAGCGGGCCGACACGCTCCCGACGACCGTGTCCGTCCCGATCCGCGAGCGGTCGCCCCACCCGGGGGCGAGCCGCACGTCGGCGGCGTAGTACCCGGTCTCGACCGTGACCGGCCACAGCGCGGCGGTGACGAGCCCACCGGCCAACGTCGCGGCGGCCACGAGCGCGGCCATGCCGGCGCGTCGCATCAGCTCGGTCCATCGCACCGCCCCACTGTAGGCAGACGGCCGCTGGCACCCACATTGCTACCTGTCGGTAACCGCGTCTAGGCTCACGGCATGAACGCAGATGCCATCGTCGTCGGCCACGGACTGGCCGGGCTCGTCGCGGCCGCGGAGCTCGCGGATGCCGGCCGACGGGTCCTCCTCGTCGACCAGGAGAGCGAGGCCAACCTCGGGGGACAGGCGCACTGGTCCTTCGGTGGGCTGTTCTTCGTCGACAGCCCCGAGCAGCGTCGCCTGGGCATCAAGGACTCCGCGGACCTCGCGCACTCGGACTGGATGAACACCGCCGGATTCGACCGGGACGAGGACCACTGGCCGCGCCGGTGGGCGCAGGCCTACCTCGACTTCGCCGGCGGGGAGAAGCGCGCCTGGCTCCACGAGCAGGGGATGCGCTGGTTCCCGATCGTCGGCTGGGCCGAGCGCGGCGACGGCTCCGCGCACGGCCACGGCAACTCGGTCCCTCGGTTCCACATCACGTGGGGGACGGGACCGGGGGTGGTCGCCCCCTTCGTCCGTCGTGTCGAGGAGGCGCGCGAAGGGGGCCTGGTCACCTACGCGCACCGCCATCGCGTCGACGAGCTGGTCGTCGAAGGGGGTGCCGTCGTCGGCGTCCGTGGCGTCCGGCTCGCGGCCGACCCGGCCGAGCGCGGTGTCGCGACCAACCGCGACCCCGTGGACGGATTCGAGCTGCGGGCGCCGGTCGTGCTCGTCGCCTCCGGCGGCATCGGCGGCAACCACGACCTCGTCCGGGAGAACTGGCCCGAGCGCCTCGGGACCCCGCCCCGGCGCATGGTCACGGGTGTGCCCGCGCACGTCGACGGCCGGATGATCGCCATCACCGAGGCCGCCGGAGGGCGCCTCATCAACCGCGACCGCATGTGGCACTACGTCGAGGGGATCCGCAACTGGGACCCGATCTGGGCCGGTCACGGCATCCGGATCCTGCCCGGGCCGAGCTCCATGTGGCTCGACGCCGAGGGCAACCGCCTGCCGGCGCCGCTGCTCCCGGGGTACGACACCCTCGGCACCCTCGAGCACCTGCGCCGGACCGGCCACGACCACTCGTGGTTCGTCACCAACCGGTCGGTCGCGGGCAAGGAGTTCGCGCTGTCCGGGTCGGAGCAGAACCAGGACCTCACCGGCAAGGACATCGGCGGCGTCATCCGCAAGCGCTCGCTCGCCGACGTCACGCCGTCGATGCAGGCCTTCCTCGACCACGGCGCCGACTTCGTCCAGGCCGACACGGTCGAGGAGCTCGTCGCGCAGATGAACGGGCTGGTCGAGGACGGTGAGCCGCAGCTCGACGTCGCGCACGTCAAGCGCCTGCTCGACGAGCGCGACGCGCAGCTGGACAACGCCTACTCCAAGGACGCCCAGGTCGCCGCGATGCGCGTGGCCCGCAGCTACATCGGGGACAAGATCTCCAAGCGGGCCTACCCGCCGCACAAGCTCCAGGACCCCAAGAAGGGACCGCTCGTCGGCGTCAAGCTGCACATCCTCTCCCGCAAGACCCTCGGGGGCTTCGAGACCGACCTGTCCGCGCGGGTCCTCGGGCACGACGGGGAGCCGGTCCGCGGGCTGTACGCGGCGGGCGAGGCGGCCGGCTTTGGCGGCGGCGGCCTCCACGGCTACCGCGCGCTCGAGGGCACCTTCCTCGGCGGGTGCATCTTCTCCGGCCGCACCGCGGGGCGGGCGATGGGCGCCGAGCTCGGCGACTGACCCCCTTCGTCCGGCCGCGGGAGCCCGCATTGCCCTAGGGGAATGCGGGCTCGCGGCTGCATTCCCCTAGGGCAATGCGAAGGGGGAGGGGTCGCGTCAGGCGGTGAGCAGGATCTTGCCGATGTGGCCGCTCGCCTCGAGCTCGCGGTGGGCGTCGGCCGCCCGGTCGAGCGGGTGCGTGCCCTGGACGATCGGGCGGACCGCGCCGTCCTCGATGAGCGGCCAGACGTGCTCGCGGACCGCGGCGACGATCGCCGCCTTCTCCTCAGCGGGTCGGGCGCGCAAGGAGGTCGCGATGACCGCGGCCCGCTTGCTGAGGAGCTTGCCGAGGTCGAGCTCGCCCTTGCGGCCACCCATGAGGCCGATGACGACCAGACGCCCCGACGTGGCCAGGACGTCGACGTTGCGGGGCAGGTACTTCGCCCCCATGAGGTCGAGGACCACGTCGGCGCCGTGGCCGTCGGTCGCGGCCCGGACCTCCTCGACGAAGTCCTGCTCCTTGTAGCCGACGAGGATCTCGGCGCCCAGCTCGCGGCAGACGTCGAGCTTGTCCTGCGAGCCGGCCGTCACCGCCACGCGCGCCCCGGCCGCCGTGGCGAGCTGGATGGCCATCGTGCCGATGCCGGAGGACCCGCCGTGCACGAGGAAGACCTCACCGGGCTGCAGGTTGGCCGTCATGAAGACGTTGGACCAGACCGTGCACGCCACCTCGGGCAACCCCGCGGCGTCGGTGAGGGAGACCCCCTTCGGCACGGGGAGGAGCTGTGCCGCGGGGACCTTGACCTGCTCCGCGTAGCCGCCGCCGTCGACGAGGGCGCAGACCTCGTCGCCGACGGACCAACCCTCGACCTGCGGGCCGACCTCGCGGACCGTGCCCGAGACCTCGAGGCCCGGCAGGGGGGAGGCGCCCTTCGGCGGCGGGTAGTGCCCGAGGCGCTGCATGACGTCCGCGCGGTTGACCCCCGCAGCGACCATGTCGACGACGACCTCGCCGGGACCCGCCACGGGCGCGTCGACCTCGGTGACCTGCAGGACGTCGGCGTCACCGGGCTCGGTGATGGAGATGCCGCGCATCAGGAGACCTTGTCGAGCTCGCCCTCGAGGTTGCGCATCGCGTCGGGCAGGTGGCCCGCCGACTTCTTGTAGAAGTGGGCCGCCTGGCGCGTGGCCATCGTGCGCGCCAGACCCATCGCGAGGCCCGCGAGGGCGGCGAAGGCGATCGCCTCACCGATCGGGTTCTCCGGGTTGTTGGGGTCGATCGACTCGTCCCTGCCGGCGCGCGACCAGATGATCTGCACGATCTTGTTCGCGACCATGCCGGCCAGGATCGCCGAGCCCGTGCCGAGGATCTTCCAGACCATGTTGCCCACGTCGGTGTTCCCTTCAACGTCGATCGGTGGTCGACGGACTCGCCCACCCGGTACGGGTCCCACACTGCCACAGGACGCCCTCCCGGTCCGCCGGGGCCACCGGCCTCGGTATGCTGGTCGGGCACGACAGGGGAGCGCAGCAGCGCTGAGAGTGCGGGCAACCGCAGACCCTCGTACCTGATCCGGCTAGCACCGGCGTAGGGAGTCGAGTCTCAAGGGACGTCGTCGCCGGCACGACCCTGCGGTCGCGTCGACGACCACGGCCCTCCCTGTGGGTTACGACACAGGAGATGCACCCATCATGACCACCACCACGTCCTCGACGGAGCGCGCCACCGCGACCGTCCTCGCCACCCGCCCGCTCATGCGGTGGCGCACCGTCGACCTGCTGACCATCGCCTTCCTCGGCGTGGCCTTCGGCGTCGCCTACTGGGGCTACGGCCTGCTCTACAACGGCCCGATCTCCGCGCTCGGGCTCGCCTTCCAGCCCCTCTTCGGGCTCTTCGTCGGCTTCTGGTTCATCGCCGGGATCGTCGGTGGCCTCGTCGTCCGCCGTCCCGGTGCCGCCCTGGCCTGCGAGCTCATCGCCGCGATCGTCTCGGCCCTCTTCGGCAACCAGTGGGGCGTGACGACCATCGTCTCCGGGCTCGCGCAGGGACTCGGGGCCGAGATCGCCTTCGCGATCTTCGCCTACAAGGCCTTCGGCCCCGCCGTCGCGGTCCTCGCCGGTGCGCTGTCAGCGCCCCTGGAGTGGGTCTACGAGATCGCGTACTACTTCACCGACTGGACCTGGACCTGGAAGCTCGCCTACCTCCCGCTCATGGTCGTCTCGGGTCTCGTCGTCGCCGGCCTCGGCGGGTGGCTGCTCACCCGGGCGCTCGCGCGGGCCGGCGCGCTCAACCCCTTCCCGCCCGGGCAGGAGCTCCTCGAGCGGCGGGCCGTCTGATCGGTGCCCGCTGACCATGCGGCCGGCGGGGGGCGGGTCGAGGTCGAGGGCCTCACCTGGCGCCCCGTCGGACGAAGGGAGCCGGTCCTGCGGGACCTGCACCTCACCCTCGACCCGGGCGAGCGCGTCCTGCTCGTCGGGCCGAGCGGGTCCGGCAAGTCCACGTTGCTGCGTGCCCTCGCCGGCCTGCTGCTCACCGTCGACTCCGGTGACCTCACCGGGTCCGTCCGGGTCGACGGGCGGGCCCCCGGGGAACGGCCCGGCACCGTCGGGCTCGTCCTGCAGGAGCCGGGCTCGGGCACCGTGGCCGCGACCGTCGAGCGGGACGTGGCCTTCGGCCTGGAGAACGTCGCGGTCGACCCCACCGACATGCCCGCCCGCGTGGCGGCCGCGCTCGCCGCGGTCGGCCTCGACCACCTCGACCCCGGCACCCCGACCGGCGCGCTCTCGGGCGGGCAGACGCAGCGCCTCGCGCTGGCCGGCGCCCTCGCCCTGCACCCCGCGCTGCTGCTCCTCGACGAGCCCACCGCCATGCTCGACGACGCGAGTGCCGCCCGGGTGCGCGAGGCCGTGGTCCGCGGCGCCGCCGGCGTCACGACCGTCGTCGTCGAGCACCGGCTCGGGCCGTGGCTGCCGCACGTCGACCGCCTGCTCGTCCTCGGCCGCGACGGCCGGGTGCACCACGACGGACCACCACGGACCGTCCTGGCCGACCATGGGGAGGCCCTCGCCGCAGACGGCATCTGGGTGCCCGACGTGCCCGCACCCGAGCCGCTCGCCATCGACCTCGGGCCGCTCGCCGTCCCGGCCACCGACCCGGTCATCACGGTCGACCCCCTCGTCGTCGAGCGTCGGCGCAGCCGCCTCGACGGCAGCAGCGAGGTGAGCACCGCCCTCGTCACGGACGCCCCGCTCGACCTCCGGGCCCACCGGGCCACGGCGCTCACCGGGCCGAGCGGTGGGGGCAAGAGCACGTGGCTGGCGGCGATCGCGGGGCTCCTGCCCCCTTCGTCCGGGGGCGTGACGACGGGCGACGGCCGGGACGTGGCCGGGTTGCCGGCGACGGAGGTCGCGCCGCTCATCGGATGGGTGCCGCAGTGGAGCTCGAGCGCGCTCCTCGCGCGGACGGTCCTGGACGAGGTGACCCTGACGGGCGCCACCCTCGGCGCCCCGGACGAAGGGGGCGCCCGTCACCTGCTCGAGGTGCTCGGCCTCGCGCACCTCGAGTCCGCCGACCCGCAGACCCTCTCCGGCGGCGAGCAGCGCCGCCTGGCCGTCGCCGCCGCCCTCGCCCACGGCCCGGCCGCCGTGCTCGCCGACGAGCCGACTGTCGGCCAGGACCGGGGCACCTGGTCGGCCGTGACCGGGCTCCTCCTCGCGCACCGCGCCCGCGGCGGCGCGGTCGTCGCCGCCACGCACGACGCCGACCTCGTCGCGCTCGTCGACGAGACCAGGCCCGTCGTGCCACCGCCCGCGGCGCCGCCCCGGACCACCCCGCGTGCGGTCCTGTCGCGCTGCGGTCCGCTCTCCCTCTTCGCCGCTGCCGCCCTGCCGATGGTCGCCGCGGTCCTCTCGCCGGGCTGGCAGGTCTCGCTCGCGATCCTCGGGCTGCTCGCTCTCGGTGCACTCGTCGGTCTGGCCAACCTGCGCGGGTCGGGCGGCGGGTGGACCGACGCCGCGCGGTGGCGCGCGCTCGGTATCCGGCTCGTCCCGGCGCTCCTCGGTGCTCTCGGCGTCGGGTGGTCGACCTGGCTCCTCGGGGCGCGCGAGGTCGACACGGCGCTGTCCGCGGCGACACGGTTGCTCGTCATCGTCGTCCCCTCGGCGATCACCCTCGCCTTCGTCGACCCGGACGACCTCGCCGACCACCTCGCCCAGCGGCTGCGGCTGCCGCCGCGGCCGGTCGTCGCCCTCGGCGCGGCGCTCCAGCGCGTGCAGTCCTTCGGCGAGGTGTGGGCCGAGATCGGGTGGGCGCGCCGGCTGCGCGGCCAGGGCATCACGTGGCGACGGCCGGGGTCGGTGCTCGCGCACCTGTGGGCCTCGACCTTCGGCATGCTGCTGCGCTCGCTCGGGTCGGCCGCGACCCTCGCCGTGGCGATGGACGCCCGGGGCTTCGCGACGGCGGGCCGGCGCACCTGGGTCTCACGGGCGCCGTGGACCCGGGCCGACACCCTCGTCGTCGTGGCCGCGCTCGTCCCGGTCGTGGTCGCGCTCGCCGCGCGGGCCTGACTCAGCAGGAGCCCTTGAGCTCCTCGAACCAGGCGATCTGCCACCCCGACGGGCTGGGCCACTGCCGGTTGATGACGTGGAAGCGCACCGGGTGCGGGCCCGGCCCCTGCGAACCCTCGACCTTGGCGCCGCTCGCGTCGACCGCGTACGTCGCGCTCTCGTCGATGCACCCGCGCACCTCGACGAAGGGGGCCACCGCCGCCCCGCCCTTCGCGGGCGGGTCCAGGTCGATGTCGGTCGCCTCGGGGTCGGCGGTGAGCTTCGCCTGGCCCGACAGCCGGTGGTGCTCGACATCGAGCTCGCCGGCCTCGGCGACGACCGAGGTGGCCGCGCGCCCCTCGGCGAAGCCGATCGAGGAGGTGTCGCGGTAGCTCCCGGGGTCGCTGAGCACGGTGTTGCGGCCGCTCACGTACTGGTACACGGCCCCGCGGGCGCGCTCCTTGGCCACCTCCTCGCCGGTCGGGGGCGTCGTCGTGCTCGAACTGACGAGCTGCCGGTCGATGGTCTCGTCCGGGTACTCCTCGCCGCACCCGGAGAGGAGGAGCCCGGCGACCGCGACGAGGACGAAGGGGGTGGTGCCCGCGTGGCGTCGGGTCACTTGGTGACCACCTGGTTCTCGCCGATGCGGACCCAGAGGGACTGCGGGAAGGAGAGCGTCGTGCTGTCGGGACCGGCCGCGTCGCGGAAGTCGATCTTCCAGTGCGTCGTGACCCGCACGAGGTAGTTGCCGGGCTTCTTGTACTTGTGCCCGCAGGTCGGCGTGCGGTCGCGCATGTACGGCATGAAGGCCGGGCTCTTCCCGCAGGACTTCGTCGTGCCGTCCCCCATCTCCCACACGACGTGGCTCACGCGTGCGTTGATGTAGTAGCCCGTCGACTCATCGGTCGCCTCGATCGGGCCCCACTGGGAGTCGAAGGGGGCGCGGGGCCACATCCACACCCACAGGCCGACGGGAGCCATGCGCCAGCCGTCGAAGCGGGAGTGCATCGGCACGGGGTTGGGGGCCAGACCGGGGTACATCGCGCGGAACTTGGTCCGCACGCCCCGCTCGAGGTCCTCCTGCAGGTTGCCCGGGCTGTCGGTGCGCGGCTCGCGCACGGACCAGAAGGAGTCCTTGGGGACGACCTGGCCCTCGTCGTCCAGGCCGAAGCAGGTGTAGAGCTTGCCCCTGCGCTGCCACAGGGGGTCCGACGGGTCGGGCTGGGGGTCTGCGGCGAGGACGTAGCACTGCCGCTCGTTGCTCCAGGAGCCACCGACGGCGTTCTCGCAGGGGACGGCCTCGTGCTCCGGCGCTCCGCGGTTGCACGGCGGGATGACCTTGCCGCCGCCGCCCTTGCCCCCGTCGCCGTTGCTCTTCTCACCGCCGAAGATGATCCGGCAGCTGGCGTTGAGCCCGAAGTTCTGGCAGATGCCCGCGTCGCTCGGGGGCGCGGTGGCCAGCGAGGTGACGAGCAGCAGGAGGGTGACGCCGAGGACGCCGAGGAGCCGCTCGCGGCGCAAGAGGGTCGGGGCGGACATGTGGGCCTCCTCAGACCGCGTGGTGGGTGGTCGTCCGCGTCTGCGCCGCGGTGAGCTCGGGCAGGGTGGCGAGCAGCTGGAGCGAGGCCGCCTCGAGCTCGCGGTCGGCGAGGCGCGCGCAGTCGGCGAGGCCGACCGCCGCGGCCTCCACGGCGGGCAGGTCCCCGAGCTCGTGTGCGGCGAGCAGCTGCATCCGCCACAGGGCCTCGACCCCGGGCTCGACCGTGAGGCCGACGACGGTCGCGTCGAGGGCGGTCGCCCAGCGGCCGGCCATGAGGAGCCGTCGGGCGAGCTCGGTGGCCGTGGTCGTGATGGCGAAGACCATCTGGGCCCGCAGCGCCTCGGCCCACACGTAGTGGCGCGGGTGCACCCCGGCGAAGGGGCGGCCACGCACCAGGCCGAGCGCCTGCTCGAGGTGGTCGGTCCCGGCGACGGAGGGGTCGCCGGGGACGAGCCCGCGGAAGAGTCCCCAGTCGCTCACGAGACCCTCGGCGGCCGTGCGGCCGGCGTCGGGCAGAGGGGTCTGCACGAGCCACTCGCCGAGGCCGGTGAGCGCGCGGTTGCGCACGAGCACGTGGTCGTGCTGGGCCCGGTTGGGCCACAGGGCGTCGTCGACCTCGCTGCCGCTCGCGCCCGGGTGGAGGTTGACGAAGGCGGCGAGCTCGGTGAGCCGCATGCGGTGGGCGGCGGCCACCTCACCGACGTTGTCGATGTCGACCGGCCCGAGCACGCGCAGGACCGGCGCGTGCGTCGGGGCGGCGAGCTCGCGGACCCGCTCCGGGAAGGCGATGACCGGCGGCAACGGCGTACCCGGGGTCGGGGTGATCTGGTTGGACAACCAGTGGGGCGCGCTCGCCAGGGCGGTGAGGTCCAGGCCCCCGGTGCGGCGCACCGTCGGGACGTCGTCGCCCGGCGTCGACGAGCTCTGCGCCACCGGGGTGTGGACCGGCGTGTTCCAGCGGACCGGCGTCCCGTGGGCGACCCGGTCGTGCGACTGCGAGCGGCGCACCGTGGGGGCGTCGTCGACGGGCAGGTCGGCGGAGGGGTTGACGATGATGCCGGGCGCGCCCATGGCGGCCGCGGCCTCGCCGATGCTCGCCAGGGTCGGCTCGCCGTCGGGGGGCGCCCAGCGGTCGGTCGACGGGGCGACGAGGGCGAAGAGGTCGGCGAGCCGGGCGGCGTCGTGCTCGCTGAGGCGCTGCGGGTGCAGCTGCAGGTATGCCGGGGAGAGGACCGCGGTGCTCGGGTCGTCGGCGATGGTCAGCGCGTCCGCACCGTCGGGGGCGCTCGTCGCCGCGTGTGCGAGCGCGACGCGGGGGGAGGAGGCCACGGCCGTGTCGAGTCGGCGGCGGTCGCGGGCGTCGAGGTCGCCGCTGACGATGATGACCTCGCGGGCCGTCGGGCTGATCTGGACCTCCACCGAGAGGGTGTAGGTCGCCATGTCGGGCACGAAGCGCACCCGGGGGGAGGCGATGACCTGCTCCAGGGACGCATCGCCCCCGATGACCGTGACGGTCGTCGCGTCGGACCACGGGGCGGTCGCCAGCGCCAGCGTCATCGCGGCCAGGGTCTCGCGGGTGTGCTCGCCGGCACCCACGACCGCGAAGGTGCGGGCCTGCGCGAGGTTGACGAGGACCTGGGCGCCCTCGTCGTCCTGGCCGACGACGACCAGGGACGGGAAGGGGGCAGCGACCTCGGCGAGTGCCTGCCGGTCGAGCGTCACGGCCCGGTCGACGGCGAGGGTCCACAGCCGCGGGTCGGCGGTGGAGGTCCACGGCGCCGGCAGCCGCATGGGGTCGGCGAGCTGCACGTCGAGCTGCTCGCGGGTCATGCGGACCGAGTACAGCCCGGGCAGGGCGCGGCCGGCGTCTGCTGCGGATGCGGCGACGTG
This sequence comes from Janibacter sp. LM, assembly GCF_039631275.1. NCBI lineage: Bacteria > Bacillati > Actinomycetota > Actinomycetes > Micrococcales > Intrasporangiaceae > Janibacter > Janibacter sp. LM. The sequence continues at coordinate 12,348 of NZ_JBDIVG010000012.1, read as the reverse complement.
GCGCAGCGCGAGGTCGATGGTCTCGGCGGTGTGACGGTCGGCCGCGAGCCGCAGGTCCCGCTCGAGCCCGGTCGGGTCGGACCGGTCGGGCGTGCCCAGCCGCGCTGCGTGGCGGCGCCGCGCCAGGTCGACGAGCGCGACGAGGCCGGCGGCGGTGAGGCCCGACAGGCCGAGGACGGTGCTGCCCCACTCGTCCGCGGGGTCTCCGGCGAGCGTCGGGTCGAGCGCACCCCGGTCGGTGTCGTCGGCGTCGTCCGCGGTGGTGTCGGCAGCGGTGTCGCTGCCGAGGTTCGCGGCCGCGGTGTGGATGGTGGCGCCGGACCCGGCGCCGGCACCGGCCGCACCCGTCGTGGCGTCCTTCGCAGCGGGGTCGGCGGCGGAGTCGGCGGTGGTGTCGGCGGCGGGCGGCGTCGTGGTCGCCGAGGCGTCCCCGTCGCCGGGCAGCTGGAGGGTCCAGCCCGGCTTGATGAGGTCGGGGTCGGTCAGGCGGTCGCCGTCCGGCTGCTCGACCGAGCCGGTCGCATCGACGATCTCGGTGTAGCGGTCGCCCGACCCGAGCTCGTCCTCGGCGATGTCCCAGAGGGTGTCGCCCGCCTCGACGGTGCGGGTGTCCTCCGAGGGAGCGGTGTCGCTCGCTGCGTCAGCGGGCAGCTGCAGGGTCTGGCCGGGTGAGATCCAGTGAGAGGCCGGGATGGTGTCCCGGTTGAGGTCGACGATCTCGGTGTAGCGGGTGCCGTCACCGAGGCGCTGCTCGGCGATCGACCACAGGCTCTCGCCCCGGGCGACCTCGTGGCTGACGCTCTCGCGGGTGTCGCTCGCCCGGTCCGCGGTGGGGGCATCGCTCGCGACCTGGTCCGCCACGGCGCCCGCAGCGGAGGTGGCCGCGAGACCACCTGCGAGGGCGGTCGAGGACGCTGTCGTGGACCCGACGTCGCCCGGCATGGGGGCGGCGCTGGCGGTCGCCCAGCTGCCGACCGCGGGGAGGCTGACGAAGAGCAGCGCCGCCGTGCCGACGACGTAGCGGGCGATGCCCTGCGGGAGCGAGAGGCCCGGCAGCTGGGGCACGTCGGTGCCGAGCAGCCGCGCCACGACCTCGAGGACGATCGAGAGGACGATGAAGAGCCATGCCAGCCACGCGGCGTAGCGGAAGATCGTGATGAGCACGGCCCCGTCGTCAGGGGTCGTGACGGCGTCCCACATCTCGGCGGGGGAGACCCACCGATCGGGGACCGGGCCGGCGCCGATCTGGGACATCAGCCAGGGGAAACCGACGACCAGCAGGAGGATGCCGACCAGGGCCAGCAGGCCCTTGGCCCTAGCGGCAGGAGCCGTACGCTTGTTCACTGGGGTCGTACTCCTCTCCTGAGAGGTCGGTGCGGTACTGGTAGGCACTCGCCTCGCCGGTCAGCTGCTTGGAGCCCGCGCCGACGGCGCCGAGGAAGATCGGGTCGTACGTGACGCTCGTGCGCACGGTGATGGCGTGGCCACCGTCGGTCACCTGCACGGACTCGAGCCTGACGTCGGTGGGGTTGTCGGCCATGAACTCCTGGGCGGCCAGCCGGGCCAGGGGAGCCGGCACCTCGACCTCCGCGCCCTGGATGGCGCACCCCTTGTCGATGGCCTGCCCCGCGTAGCGGGCTGTCTCGGCGGCGACGTCGTTGGCGCGCTGGAGGGCGCGCACCTGCCCGCCCCCGTCGACGACCAGGCCCACGAGCGGGATCGTCGCGATGACGGCGGAGACGAAGTAGGTGCTCAGCGAGCCGCGCTCGTCGCGCAGCCGCGTCCGGGACGTAGGGAGGGACATCAGCGCTCCCGGTAGGTGTCGACGGGGCTCTTGGCGGAGGCCTCGACCGTGCGGGCGCCGTCGATCCCCGGGAGACCGAGGCCGCTCAGGTCGACCTTGCAGGTGACCGTGGCCGTGACGGACTGGCCGACGACGCCGGGATCGGTGTCCTTGCCGGTGAGGTCGAGGGCGACGTCCAGCTGGGTGCACTGGGTGCCCTGCTCGTCGAGGACCCGGGCCGCGGCCTCGCGGCCACGCTCCTCGGAGTCGCCCCCGCGCTCGATCGTCACGCTGCGTGCGGCCGCGCTCGCGGCCGACTGCATGGTCTGGTTGGCGATGGCGAGGCGCCCGCCCATGACGAGCAGCCCGAGCAGGAGCATGAAGGCCGGACCGAGGATGACCAGCTCGATGCTCGCCGAGCCGCGGTCGCCGGCCCATCGGCGCGGGGTCACCACGTGACACCACCCCCGGAGTCCTCTGCCCCGGTGAACTCCTCGATCGGGCGCGTGGAGGACTGCTCGACCGTCGGGTCCCACCCGGGGACGAGCGACATCGTCGTCCCGCGGACCTCCACGGTCACCGTCCCGGCGACCTGGTCGCGCTCGATCCGCACCTCAGGACGTTCGAGCAGGCCCTCACCGCCGGCCTTGCGGGCGAAGGCCAACGCGGCCGACCTCCCGTCGGCGTCGGTGGCCCGGAACGCGGCCGCTCCCCGCGCGCCGTCCTGGGCCGCGGCCATGGCCACGGTGCGGCCCTGGTAGTACACGGCGCCCTGGACGGCGAGCAGCAGCATGCTCAGGGCGAGGGGCAGGAGGACGACGAGCTCGAGCGTCAGCGCGCCTCGGTCGGAGCGCCAGCGCTCCGACCGTGATCGGCGTCCCCTGCCTGCGGTCATGTGATCAGTTGATCTCGCTGGTCTTGCGCTGGACGAAGGTCTTGATCGCGGTGAAGACGATGCCGACGACGGTGATGGCCGCCACGGCCCAGAGCACCTGCTCGATGGTGATCGACCCGCGGTCCTGGCGGGCGCGGTCGATGACGTCGGCCTGGCGGTCGAGGTAGTCCATGGTCTGGGCGCCCAGAACCTGGAACGTCGCGAACAGCTGGATCATGGTGAGTGCTCCCGGATGACGTGAGGTGACGCCCGGGGCTGGCGTGTCCCCCCGGACGGGCCCAAGGCTATCGGAGTCCTCCCGGGGACCCAAGGAGAGAACTCCCCGTCATCGCACGTCGACGGGGCTCAGGTGCCCCAGACCTCGAGCAGCGCCGGTGTGACGAGGATGATCATGAAGATCAGACCGAGCGCCGACATCGGCAGGGACATGCGCTCCCCGGTCGCGTTGGCCTCCGCGAGGGCGGAGTTGAGCTCGGCGGTCCGCATGGACTGCGAGCGGGAGCGCAGGGTCGCGTAGACCTGCGCCCCCTCCTCGCCGGACAGGCGCATGATGTCCGCCAGGTCGGCGAGCTCGGGCAGGCCCAGCTCGTCGGAGAGCTTGCGCAGGGCGTCCCACGGGGGCAGGCCCGACCAGCGGGAGCGCGCCAGCTCGGTGGCCAGGCGCCGGAAGACCCACGAGTCGCCGATGTTCGCGGCGATCTCCATGGCCTGCCGCGGCCCCGACCCGCTGTTGCGCTCCAGGGCCACGAGGTCGATGTACGAGGCGAGGGCGCGGCCGAACTCCTTGCGGGCGGCCTTGGCGTCGTCCTTGATGTTGTAGTCCGGGAGGAAGAACATCGCGATGGCGCCGACGACGCTGGCTCCGGGTGCCACGATCCACGGCAGGCCGAGGCCGAAGGTCTGGAGGATCAAGATCACCAGCACGGGCAGGAAGGCGCCGAGGATGGCGAAGAGCACCTTCTCGCCGTAGAAGCGGTGGACCGGCACGCGCATCAGCGCCAGCTCCCGGTACGGCGGGGCGGCCAGCGAGTCGAGGGGCAGCGTGCGCATGGCCCAGCGGCCGAGCCGGTCCCGGGAGTCGCCGTCGGTCTCCGTCTCCGCTGCGACGGCGGCGCCGGAGAGGCTGCGGTCGGAGGAGAGGCGGTCGAGGGCGGTCGCCAGGTCGACCTGCGCGGGCCGGATCCGCCAGATGAGCAGCGAGACCCCCAGGCCCACGAGGGCACCCGCGAGCATCGCGATCTGCAGGGACGTGGTCACGGCTGGGCCTCCCGGGCGACCTCGTTGCCGATGAACCGAGGCAGCTTCTTGCCCTTCGCCATCGACTTCATCCACACGAGCGCGGCGACGTAGGCGGCGAGGAGCACGGCGAGGAGGAGCTGGCCGATCCCGCTGCGGTACGGGTCGAGCATGTCCGTGAAGAAGAACAGCACGACGAGGACCACGAGCGTGATGATCGTGACCCAGCGGGCGGTGGCCCGTGGCTTCGCCCGGTCCGCCTCGACCATCCGGCGGGAGCGGACGTCCTCGCCGACGGAGACGGCCACCGACTCGAGGACGCTCGCCAGGCCCGCACCGCGACGCTGGGCGCCGAGCAGCAGGTTGGCGGCGAGCAGGTCGCCGGTCGAGTCGTCGAGGTCGTCGGCGAAGGCGCGCAGCGCCTCCTCCGTGGGCCAGCGCGCCCGCAGTCGGGCGGCGAGCAGGTTGACCTCCGGCTGGATCTCCTTGGGTGCCGACCGCAGCGTCGCGACGATCGCCTGCTCGAGGCCGACCCCGACGGTGAGGACGCCGGCGAGCGAGCGGGTCCACTCCTCCATGGCCTCCAGGCGGTCGACCTGGGCGGCGGCGTCCCCCGAGCTCAGCAGCCACGGCAGGCCGATGATGGCGGCGGGGATGAGGACGATGGCGATGACCCACCCGGTCACCAGGGCGAAGAGGAGGCCGGCCAGGACCCCGACGATGATGATCTGCTGCGTCCGTCGCGGCAGCCGGTCCCACGCGCTGTCGCGGGCACCCGCGGCCACCTTGACCTTCTTGGCGCGCGGTGGCACCTTGCGCAGGCCCTCGACGAGGAGGATCAGGCCGGCCACGACCAGGGCGCCCATGAGTGCCCCGATCATCCAGGGGCTCACGGTGCGCCCGCCCGGGCGAAGTACCCCTCGATGTCGAACCCCCACCGCGCCAGGGCCCGGTAGTCGTCGGGCAGGACGCCCGGCGTCGGCGGCCCGCCGTGCGGGCTGGGCTGGAAGACGTGGGTGGTCGCCGGACCGTCCTCGCCGGGATGGATGACGATGATCTCGCTGATGTAGCGCTCGCGGCGCGCCTGGCCGTCCTCCGTCGGGGTCGTGTCGAGCTGGACCTGGACGATGACGTCGATGTGCTCGGCGATCGCCCGCTGGGCGTACGCCTCGGTGACGTGCGAGCCGGCCTCCATGGCGCAGGTGACGAGCTTGCGGATCGCGCCGATGGCGTTGGCCGAGTGGGTCGTGCTGATCGAGCCGGACCCGGACTGCATCGCCTTGATCATCGCGAGGACCTCGCGACCGCGGACCTCACCGACGATCTGCCGGGAGAGGTTGAACCGGAAGGAGTCGTAGAGCAGGTCGTCGAGCGGGATCTCACCGGCCTGACGACCGTCGGGGCCGACCTCCCCGGACCCGGGGCGGGACTCCCACGCCACGATGCGGCGGTGCTTGTCGGGCAGCTCGTGCAGGTGCAGCTCGTACTCGGTCTCGAAGGTGCCGATGCGCTCCCACGGGTCGAGCTCGGCGCACAGGGCGCGGACCATCGTCGTCTTGCCGGCGCCCTGGGCGCCCGCGACGACGATGCTCTTCTTCGCCTTGACGGCCGCCCGCAGGAAGGAGACGGCGACGGAGTCGAGCATCCCGCGCGCGGACAGCTCCTCGAGCGTGATCTCGCGCAGCCGGTGGCGACGGATGACGAGCGAAGGGCGCGGCGTCACCCACGCGGTCGCGGCCAGTCGTGCCCCGCCGTCGAGGCGCATGTGCAGGCGCGGCTGCGCCTCGGAGAAGGGACGGGCGTTGACCTCCGAGCGCGAGGCGAGGAAGACGAGGAAGTCGATGAGCTCCTGGTCGTTCTCCGCGACGGGCGGGCCGGGGCGCAGGGTCCCGTCGGTGTACTCGAGGAGCACGTTGTCGCAGCCGGTGATCTCGATGTTCTCCACGCGCTCGTCGTCGACGAGGGGCTGGAGCCTGCCGAGGCCGAAGAGGGCGTCGAAGACGGCCTGACCGATGCGGTCCTGCTCGTCGATCGACCACGCGCGGCGACCGACGGCGAGGTTGTTGGCGGCCGTGGTCTGCAGCAGCTCGACGATGATCGAGCGGCCGAGCTCCCGCTGCGCCGCGGGCTCGATGTGCTGGCGGTCCTGCAAGGCACCGGTGAGCATCTCGGAGGCCTGCGTGCGCAGCTCGGCCACCTGCGACCAGTCGACCTCGCTCGCGTGGGCGACGTCCGCGCTCAGCCGCTGGGCGGGGACGGTCGGGAGCGTCGCAGTGGCGGGCATGGAGGGCATGGAGGCCGTGGCACTCGCGGGCGCCATCCCCCACGTGGGCGGCGGGGGTGTGTGCTCGGGGGCGGCGTGCCGGTCGTACGGCGAGACGGAGCCTGCGCCGGCGGCGAGACGCTGCGCGACCTCGTCCCGAGGGTGGGTGCGCTCGTCCGGGTCGGGCTGCGCGGCGAAGAGCGGCAGGGCGGTCGGGTCGTCAGGGCGGCCGCCGGGAGGGGTGGTCACTGGGTCCCCCCTTCGTGGACGCGCTGGCCCAGGCGTTGGCGGTTGCCCGCGATGAGGCCCTGGACCGAGCTCACGGTCGCCCGGAGCGAGCGGTTGAGCGGGCCGGTGGCGAAGTTCTTCCTCGGGCGCGTGCCCGCGTAGTACACGGACGCCGCCTCGGGGTCGAAGGGCAGCTCGGCGATGACCGGCAGCCCGAGGACCGAGCGGATCTCTCGGCTGGTGTACGGCCGGCCCGGGCCGACGAGCAGGACACCCAGCTGGTGCGCGGCCCCGACGGAGGCCATCTGCTCGCGGAGCGAGTGGGCCCAGGCGCGCGCACCCGCGACGGCCGGCAGGTCGCTCCGCAGGACGAGCAGCGACATGTCGGACGAGCGCACGATCGGCAGCGGCGCGTGGGCCAGACCGACGCGTCCGGCGTCGACGACGACGTCGACGCCGCGCTGCTCCATGCCGCGCAGGACCCCCGAGAGCGGTTCCCACAGATTGGTCATCGACGCCGCCTGCTGGTGGGAGCGGATGCCGGGGACGAACTCCACGGACGACCCCGGCAGGGTCATCGACACGGTGGCGATCGCGGAGCCGAGGTTGCCGACGCGGTTGGCGACGGCGAGGTCGAGCAGCCCGCGGTCATGGGCGGTCTGCCCCTGCAGGTAGCCCGCGAGCACCGACGAGGACCCCGACGGGTCGGCGTCGACGAGCATGACGTGGCGCTGCCAGGCGAGGGCCAGCCCGAGCGAGGAGACCGTGATGCCCGGCGAGCCCGAGGCGGAGAAGAGGGTGACGACTGCCATCAGCTGCTCGTGCTGCTCGAGCTCGGGGACGTGGACCCGGTGGACCCCGTGTCCTCGGAGGCACCGGCGTCCGAGCCGGTCTGCGCGGACGCGACCTGGATCGCGACCTCCTGCCGGGAGGCGGCCGCGGTGATGGCCTTGGCCTGGCTCTCGGGGACCTCGACGTCGACGAGGCGGGTCTGGCCGTCCTCCGACATCCGCGCGCTCAGGACGTACCCGGCGACCGGCTCCTGCGGGGCCCCCGCGTCCGCGCTCGCCGGGACGATGACGACCTCGATCGGCTCGCCGTTGCGCAGCTCGCCGGCGATGGACTGCCCGGGCATCAGGGCGAGACCGACCTCGCGGTGCCCGGCGCGGGGGGCGATCTCCGCGGCCACCGACTCCCGGGTGACGAGGGACCCCTTCGCCATGTCGACCGTGGCGTAGGTGCCGACGATGACGCCCTGCTGGCTCCACAGGACCGGGGAGATCGCGCCGTCCCGCTTGAGCTGGGTGCGCACCAGGTCGGTCTCCTGGATCTGCTCGCCGCGCTGGACGTCCTCGCGCACGGCGACATAGGACTCGGTGCCGGAGAGCGACGACAGCAGCCATGCGCCGAGGAGCGCGCCCAGCGCGATGAGCAGGACCGAGAGCGCGACGAGCATCGGGCGACGGCGCAGCTTCGGCGGCTCTGGCGCGGTGGCGAGCTCGACGTTGCTCGAGTCCTTGCCCGAGCGGGTGCGTCGGGTGGCCTGCTCGGGGGGCGGCGCGGGCGTGGGGGCGGTCATCGGTGGGTCTCCCTGGTGCGTACGTGCCCGAGGGAAGTCGTCGGCACCGCCCCCGGATGTCCGGGTTCAGGCTAGGGCACGGTGGGCACGTGGTCATCCGCGGGCGGCGCGGGCACGATGGGGACATGTCCCGTCTGCTCGTCGTCCACCACAGCCCGACCCGGTCCACCCGCGCCCTGCTCGACGCGGCCCTCGAAGGCGCGCACCACCCGGACATCGCCGGGGTCGAGGTGCAGGTCGTCCCGGCCCTGGAGGCGACCTCCGACGACGTCCTCGCCGCCGACGGGTACCTCCTCGGGACCCCGGCCAACTTCGGGTACATGTCCGGGGCGCTCAAGCACTTCTTCGACTCGACCTTCCTCCAGGTCGGTGGCGCGCTCGACGACTCCGGCGGCGGTGACCCCACCGGCGCCGGGCCGACCGCCAAGCGGCCCTTCGGTCTGTGGGTCCACGGCCGCTACGACGTGACCGGTGCGGTCCGCGCGGTCACCTCCATCGTCGGTGCGCTCGGCTGGCGGCAGTCCGCCGACGTCCTCGAGGTCCTCGGCGACGTCGACGAGGCCGCGCTCGAGCGCGCCCGCGAGCTCGGCGGGACCCTGGCCGCGCTCCTGGCCTGAGGGCGAAGGGGAGCGCTCCCCATTCCCCCCTGCGTCACCTCTCCCTACGGTCGGTCAGGACGACGACCGGTGCCACGAGGGGACCCAGATGGCCGCCCAGACCACGCGATTTCGCGCCCGCACGATCCGGGCGAGCAGTCTCGACCTGCTGACGCAGCTGGTGCGCGGGCGCGCCCCGGACGGCCGCGACGAGGACTGGGGTGAGCTCGTCGAGGCCGGCTTCTGCACCGCGGAGCGCGCCCTGCGGCCCCGGTGGGCCCGGGTGCTCGGCGGGGCCTCGCGCGCCCCCGTCGGGCTGCGCGTCGACTCGCGGCTCGGCCGGGCCGGCATGAGCAGCACGCTCGCCCTCACCCCGGGCATCGGGCTCTCGGTCACCGAGCGTCGCCGGCTGCGCGTCACCGACGCCCACGTCGAGGTCGAGGCGGTCGAGGACGCGGTCGAGATCGCGCTCTTCGACCCGCGCCTGGTCTGGCCGGCCGTCCAGCGGGTCCTGCCGCCGTCCGCCGCGGTCCGGGCCGAGGGCAGCGCTGCCACCGCCACCGACGAGCGCACCGTCGGCGTCATCGCCGAGGTGCCCGAGCGCACCGCACTGCCCGAGAGCGTGCTCGCCGCGCTCGCGGGCGCCGACGTCGAGGTCAACCTGGCGCTGCGCGTGGACAACGGGACGTCGACCCCCTTCGTCACGAGCCGGCACTGGCTCGAGGCCGACGACCACCGTCTCCTCGAGGTGCGCCTCCTCCGGGACGCGGTCACGGTCGTCGACGTGCCGCACGGCACCGTCGCCGACGAGGTCGCCTGGCTGGCCGTGGGGGCGTTCGACCTGCGGAGGCGCGTGGGGCAGACCGCGTCATGAGCGTCCGCGAGGGGATGGACGTCGAGCGGGTGCGCTCGATCGCCGCGGGGCTCGGCCGGTCCGGGGAGGGCCTGCGCGCACTGCGTGACGAGGGGTCGTCGCGACTGCGGGTCCTGCAGGACGCGTGGTCGGGGCCCGACCTCGATGGCTTCGGCGTCGGGTGGGAGACGGGCGCGGCGTCGCTCGAGGGCGCGGCGGACTCCCTCGTCGCGATGCACCGGGCGCTGCTGCGCCAGGCGGGCGAGCAGGAGGCGACCTCCGACGCGGTCGGGGGCGGGGGCCGGGGACCGGGCTGGCCCGACCGACCCGGGGTGCCCGACGTCGTCCCGGACGACGTCTTCGACGACCTCTTCGGGGGCGGCTTCGGCGGCGGCTGGGACCTGCCCGATCCCTTCGGCGGGCCGCGCGACGCCTGGGACCGCGGCACCGACACCGTCGAGGACGCGTGGGACTGGGCCGGGGACCGCGGTGACGACCTCGCCGAGTGGGGCCGCGGAGGCCTCGACTGGCTCGGCGACCGCGGTGACGACCTCGCCCACGTCGCGCGCGGGCTCTGGGACGACGAGGTGCTCGCCCGCTGGGACGCGGGCGTCGAGGCGCTGGCCCGCCTGGGGCCCTCCGTGGTCGACGTCGGGGAGCAGCTCACGCAGGTCTTCACCGAGGGCCGCTGGCCGCGGTTCCACGAGGTCCTCGCCAGCGGGCTGCTGCTCGCGGGCCGCACCGCCGGGCTCGGCGTCAACCTGCTCACGGGCGAGGACCACCGGATCCTCGAGAGCGGCGACGGCGTCGTCACGTCCCGGCACGAGCTCACGACGAGCACGCCGGACGGCCGGGGTCGGGTCCCGACGGACCTCGACGCGCTCATGGACATCCAGAGCGACACCTACGACTCCACCGAGGGGCGCGGCAGCGACAACCGGCACGTCCGGGTGACCGAGGTGGTGCAGCCCGACGGCACGTCCGCCTATGTCGTGACGGTGCCGGGGACCAGCGGCCTCTTCGACTTCCCGGGGTCGGTCGCCGGCGGCGACGACGCCTTCGACAACACCTCCAACCTCGAGCTGCAGGCGGGCCGGCGCAGCGCCTCGATGGAGGCGGTGATGGCGGCGATGGCGGAGGCGGGCATCCCGGCGGACGCGCCCGTCATGCTCCAGGGCCACAGCCAGGGCGGCATGGTGACGGGCGAGCTCGTCCAGGACCCGGAGTTCATGGACCGCTACGACGTCACCCACATGATCACCCAGGGCTCGCCCAACGACAGCCGGAGCATTCCCGAGGGGGTGCGGACGCTCGCGATCGAGCACACCAACGACATCGTGCCCATGGTCGACCTCGGGGACGCCCTCGCCGGACCGCCCGTGCCGCTGCCGCTGCCCGGCCCGCTGCCGACCGTCGTCCTGCCGATGATCCCGATCCCCAACCTCGACCCCGCGCTCGCCGGCTCGGGGGACCACGTGACGCAGGTGCGGGTCGACCCCAACCCCGGCGTCGCCCCCCTCGGCGTGCCCGATGCCATGAACGCGCACCACTACGACCAGTACGCCGACACCGTGCGCCGGGAGATCGCCGCGGGCAACCGGGCCCTCACCGACTACGCGGCCAGCGCCGGCATCGACGTCTTCCTCACCGACGACCCGGGCTCGGTGCGCATCACCGAGTACGGCACCGGCCGCCGGTGACGATGCGGTTGGATGGCGTCATGCGTGTCGCCGCGGTGATCCTGGTCAGCAGCTCGCTGCTCGGCGCCTGCTCGTTCTTCGGCGGGGACGACAACCCGGTCCCCGAGGGCGACGCCTGGCGCACCGAGGTCGTCGAGGCCATCGCGACGACGCCGGGCGTGACCTCGACCGAGATCACCGTGCACGACGTGGACGCGGGCACGGGGTACACGGGGCCCCTGGTCCGGGGCGCCTTCAGCGTCACGGGGGACACCGGTGCGGTCGTCGACGACGCCCTGCGCCGGGCCAGCGACGTCCTCGGCGAGGAGTCGGCGGGCGTGCGGATCAAGCTGTCGGTCACGGGCGAGGACGGGCGGCCCCGCCGGCTCGACGAGCTCGGTTACCCCGGCGTGCGCGACGGCGGCTCCCTGTGGGAGGCCACCCACTGACCGCACGTGCGGAGCACGAAGGGGGGATCCCGCCGGTCGGCGGGATCCCCCCTTCGCGTCCTGCCGGGAGATCGTGGCGTCAGGCGTGGCGCGGGCTGTAGCGGCTGTGGCGAGGGGCGTAGCGCGCGTTGGCGCGGCGCAGCGTGAGGCCCGCGACGGCGACGAGGACCGCGTAGGCGACGAGGGCGACCCAGCCGCCGGACCACGTCACGGCAGAGCCGATGAGGACGACCGCGACGGCCACGCAGGCGACCGCGACGAGGTTGCGGCGGATCGCCGTGACCGACTCGGGGGTGGCGTGGCGGCTGCGCAGGCTGTGGCCCATCGGCGGGGCGACGGCCTCGGCGACCGGCTCCGGCTCGGCGACGGGGACCACGACGCTCTGGACTGCGGCAGCGGACTCCTCGACGGCGTCGCGGTAGGCGAGGCGCGGGATGACGGCGGTGTCGACCGCGTCGTCATCGGTCGCGAGCATGGCCTCGAGGTCCTCGGCCCGGATCGTCTGCAGCGCGGCCCGGGTCGGCAGGTCCGTGGGGTGGCTGGTGGTGGAGGTCGTGCGCGCCGTGCTCATGTGTGCCATGATCCCGCGCCGGGCAGCCGAACCCGTGCAGGTTCAACCGTCCCGGCGTGTCCCGAGCCGCCCGAGGGCGCGCGTCACGTCCGCCACGCGCGCCTCGGCCGAGTTGACCCGGTCACGTGCGGCGACGAGCTGCGCGCGGACCTCGGACTCCGCGAGCCGGGCTGCGGCCAGCTCGCGCTCGGCCTCGCGCAGCTCGTCGCGGGCCGC
>NZ_JBDIVG010000106.1:0-311 GCF_039631275.1 Janibacter sp. LM | reverse complement strand
TGTACTTTTAAAATCTGGTCTACAACAAGATCATTAAGAAAATAGACATTGCAATTTTTGGGTCGAGTGTGGGAAATGTGGTTAAGGTGCTCGAATCACTGAGGGCTGTATGAGGCACCATATGGTCCAAGGTCACCACTAGTTTTTTTGCTGACAGGTATGGAAAGTGCAAGATTTCTCCAGATCTGGTGTGGTTTCACTGCACTCTCTGAGTGAATTCATGGCATTCATGTACTCATTTCCCAAAAACTGCTCATAGGTTATTCCAGCTTGAACCTCCTGGAGACACTTAGTGGAGTCCTTGAAGAGAA
>NZ_JBDIVG010000105.1:0-332 GCF_039631275.1 Janibacter sp. LM | reverse complement strand
TATGCGGCCGCGCGGCGTAGGACCTCGTTCTCCTGCTCCAAGAGGCGGATCCGCTTCTTCGCCTCACGCAGCTCGGCGTTCTCACTCGCTGTCGTTCCCGGCTTCACACCGTCCTCGACATCGGCGGTCTTCATCCAGTTCGTCAGGCACGACTCGCTGATGCCGAAGTCGGCAGCGATCTGCTTCAGATGAACGCCCGGCTCACGGTTCCTCGCGACACGAACCACATCGTCGCGGAACTCCTTGGGGTATGGCTTCGGCACAGTGCACATCCTTCCAGCAGCACCCTTGGGCACCACAGATCAGATGTCACCTGATCGTGCAGCAGTCCC
>NZ_JBDIVG010000104.1:0-346 GCF_039631275.1 Janibacter sp. LM | reverse complement strand
GGTTGCCAGTGGTCTGGCCTCAGAGACTGGTCCCCTTGTGGACCAGGCACGTACAGCAGCGCTGGGTCTGTATGAACATTACCTTCGTCCCCACGTTGGTGACTACCTGAGCCGCGGCATCGACCACATCAAGACCCACCTGGACGTATATCTGCCCACTCAATAAAGAAAACCAACTGGACCACCCACCTCTCAGCAGCCTGTAATAGATGATAACTCATAGAAACTATACCAGTTTAGGCTGAGAAGAGCAATGCACAATGCAAATACAATCCTTTGCATCATTTCAAATAAACATCCTTTGCCAAATCATGCAGAGTTAAAAGTAGGGCAAACATGTCAACAC
>NZ_JBDIVG010000103.1:0-346 GCF_039631275.1 Janibacter sp. LM | reverse complement strand
TCCGTCCACCAACCCGGTGACGCCGTGTCCGGCGTGCTCGTGGACGTCGCTCGCCGCAGGATGATCTGGTGAGGCAGCGACCACTGCCGCCGCCAGGGGGTGGGTGCTGGTGGCCTCCAGTGCCGCTGCCAAGGAGAGCACCTCCGCGTCGGTGTGACCGTTGGCCGCGTGCGTGGCCACCACCCGGGGCTCGTTGCGAGTCAGGGTGCCTGTTTTGTCGAAGGCGACCGTGCGGATCGTCCCGAGTTGCTCGAAGGCTGCTCCGGACTTGATGATCACCCCGAACTTGCTGGCCGAGCCAATCGCTGAGATCACCGTGACCGGGACCGCGATCGCCAAGGCGCAG
>NZ_JBDIVG010000102.1:0-346 GCF_039631275.1 Janibacter sp. LM | reverse complement strand
TCCGTCCACCAACCCGGTGACGCCGTGTCCGGCGTGCTCGTGGACATCGCTCGCCGCAGGATGATCTGGTGAGGCAGCGACCACCGCCGCCGCCAGGGGGTGGGTGCTGGTGGCCTCCAGTGCTGCTGCCAAGGAGAGGACCTCAGCGTCGGTGTGACCGTTGGCCGCGTGAGTGGCCACCACCCGGGGCTCGTTGCGAGTCAAGGTGCCTGTCTTGTCGAAGGCGACCGTGCGGATCGTCCCGAGCTGCTCGAAGGCCGCTCCGGACTTGATGATCACCCCGAACTTGCTGGCCGAGCCGATCGCTGAGATCACCGTGACCGGGACCGCGATCGCCAAGGCGCAG
>NZ_JBDIVG010000101.1:0-355 GCF_039631275.1 Janibacter sp. LM | reverse complement strand
TCCTCCCAGGCCGGAAATGACCCACGGATCAGTCAGGAGAGCCCTTTTTTGGAGATCTCGAGGTGAGGGTCTGCGTCGGCCTCCGCTGCCCAATGAAGGTTCTCCCGCATCAGTCCCTCAAGCATGGTCCTCTGCTCGTCGGCGTCGTAGATGCACCTCACCATCCGCCAGCCCCGACCTCGGGGCACCTTTATCCGCGGGGCCTGCTGGCGCAGCGTCTCGGACAAAAAGCCGATGCAGAACGGGCCGCCTCTACCCGTTCCGTAGGCACGCCACTGGCTGAGCAGGTCTTCGCTCTCAGATAGCGACAGGGACTGCTGCACGATCAGGTGACAGGTTGGGTCACGCAGCCTGA
>NZ_JBDIVG010000100.1:0-372 GCF_039631275.1 Janibacter sp. LM | reverse complement strand
CTACTTCTTGTGCTGGCGGTCGAGCTCCGCCCCGAAGAAACTGGCGGCCCTCTTCAAGATTTCGTTGGCGCGCTTGAGCTCACGGTTCTCCTGCTCCAGAGCCTTCATCTTCGCCGCGTCACTGGTACTGATGCCCGCGACGTGGCCCTCGTCGATATCAGCTTGACGGACCCAGGACCGCACCGACTCGGTGCCGTACCCCAACTGCTGGGCGACGCGCTGGATCGTGCCGTGCTCTGTGCCTAGCTCTGCGCGCAGAGTCCTGACCATCCGCACCGCAGCGGCCTTCTCGTCGGGGCTGTAGCGACGCGTGGTCGGCTTCCCCGGGGTGGTGTCCTTCGGCATGAGTACATCCTCGTTTCCAAACGATGG
>NZ_JBDIVG010000099.1:0-413 GCF_039631275.1 Janibacter sp. LM | reverse complement strand
CGTAGCGTCGCGTTCTCGGCTTCGAGTCGGGCGATCTTCTGCTCCGGCGTCTCATCGACGGACCCCGCAAGGCTCGTCGGCGGCTTGGACTGCAGTGGGCTGGAGGTCAACGTTCCGTCAGCCGCGGTCTTCTTGCCCGTCTCGTACGCCTCGAGCCAGTGGCGCAGCGTGCCACGCACGATGCCCAGGTCCTCAGCGATACCGCGGACCGTGGCCCCCGGTGTGGACTCGTACAAGTCGACGGCCTGACGACGGAACTCCTCGGAGTAGTTCTTCCTGGCCATGGTTCTTCGATCATCTCGCTTCCCAGCAGATGCTGGATTCAGCGTGTCCAAGAACCGGGGTCAGGGCCCCCTGCACGCGTCGCGATCACCAGCTTCGCCGACAACTCCCGACACTCCTCGTCCTGGGCG
>NZ_JBDIVG010000011.1:0-212354 GCF_039631275.1 Janibacter sp. LM | reverse complement strand
CGGGCCCCGGGCCGCGTCGGCGGCCTCCCGACGGGCCGCCTCCGCTGCCTCCTGCTCGGGGTCGACGGTCTCGGCCTCGTCGTCCTGGGGCTCGTCGTCCTGAGGCTCGTCGTCGGGCTCTGCGACGGTCTCCGTGTCGGGCAGCGGCGGCACGAGGCGAAGGGGGGTCGCCACCGCGTCGTCGAGCTCCACCTCGCCGAAGCCCGCGTAGGAGAGCGGGCGCAGCAGCCGGCCCGACGCCAGGGCCCGCCCGCTGCCCTCGTCCGCGAGGACCGCGACGGCGGTCGCCGACACCTCCTCCTGCGCGGCGGGCGCGTACGACACCCCCCGCTCCTTCGCGGCGCGCCCGGCCGCGGCCACGAGCGCGTCGATCCGCTCGCGCCGCTCGGGACGCAGGTCGGCCAGGGCCACCCCGTCGCCCTGCGACTGGGCGGTGCGCATGCGCTCGCCGAGGTCGGTCAGCGCGGCGACGACCGCCGGCTCCTCGCGGGCCACGGTGTTGAGCAGGTGCGCGGCGACCGTCGGCTTGCGCAGGGCCTTGATCTCCCGGGCCAGGTCGTCGTCACCACCGTCCTTCGCGGCGGTGACCCACCGGGTGCGCGTCGCGACGAAGTCCGCGAGCGGGGCTCCGTAGATCTCGTCGACGGCGTCCGACAGGTCCACGACCGGTCCTCTCAGGCGTGCTGGTCGGCGATGCGCGTGAGGCGCTCGACGTAGGCGCGCCAGCCCCCTTCGTCCCACTCCGGCAGGTTGTTGCCCTCGGAGCGCAGACCGACGCGACCGTCGAGCTGCTCACGCAGGATGTCGGCGTGCCCGGCGTGGCGAGCCTCGTCGAGGGCGACGTGGACGAGGACCTGCGCGAGCGTGACCGCGTTGCGGTCCGCCGGCCACCACGCCACCGTCCCCTCGGCGTCGAGCGGGAGCGCCTCGATCGTCGCGTCCGCGTGGGCGAAGCAGGACTCGCACCACGCGAGCACGTCCGCCAGCGACTCGTCCTCGGTGCCGAACATGTCCTCGTTGTCGTCCGGCTCCACGCCCGGCCGCTCCCACGGCAGGACGATCTCGCTCGGCCGTCCGAAGGTCTCGCCGAAGTAGCCCAGCTCGCAGGCCGCCGCGTGCTTGTAGAGGCCGAGGAGGTTGGTGCCCGTCGGGGTCCGGGGCAGGCGTGCCTCCCGCTCGGGGACCCCCTCGAGCTTGAGGCGCAGCGCCGCGCGCTGGGCCCTGAGGTGACCGTGCAGCTGCTCCTTGAGGTCTGGCATGGCACTCAGTCTGTCCCAAGGTTGTCCCAAGGTCTGCCCCCTAGGCTCGGTGGGATGTCACAGTCCTCCCACCCCGCACGATGGCTCGCGGGGCTCACCGCGCTCCTGCTCGCCGGCACCGTGCTGGCGGCCGGGTTGCAGGACGTGCGCGCCGAGCGCACCGGGGCCCCGGTCTTCGCCTTCCTCCACTGGAACCTCTTCCTCGCCTGGGTGCCGTACGTCCTGGCGCTCGCGCTGCTCGCGCTGCACCGGGTGCGCTCGCCCGGCTGGCTCCTCGCCGGCCTCGGCGTCGTGTGGCTGCTCTTCCTGCCCAACGCGCCGTACATCCTCACCGACTTCATCCACGTCGGGGCGATCCCCGGCGCACCGCTGTGGTTCGACGTGCTCCTCATCGGGGCCTTCGCCGGCACCGGGCTGCTCCTCGGGCTGGCCTCCCTGCTCCTCGTCCACCACGTCGTCGCCGCACGGGTCGGGCACCTCGCGGGCTGGGTGCTCGCGATCGGGTCGCTCGCCCTGTCCTCGCTCGGGATCTACCTCGGGCGCTTCCCGCGGTTCAACTCCTGGGACGTGCTCACCAACCCCCGTGGCCTCGTCGACGTCATCGCCTACCGGCTCGCCGACCCGCTCGGCAACCCCTTCCTCCTGCAGTTCGCCGCGCTCATGACCGCGGGGCTCGTCGTGTGCTACCTGCTGACCTGGGCCGTCGGCCAGGCCTGTGCCGGTCGTCGTCGGACCGGGGTGGCACAGTACGCAGGGTGACCCACCCCTCGGCCGAGACCCTCCGGGAGCGCCCGGCCGTACCCGTCGAGATCAAGGTCCTGGTCGCGGCTGCCTTCGTCATCGCGGTCGGCTTCGGGCTCATCACCCCGGTGCTGCCGCAGTTCGCGCAGAGCTTCGACGTCGGGGTCACCGCGGCCTCGGTCATCGTCTCGGCCTTCGCCTTCTTCCGGCTGCTCTTCGCCCCGGCCGGCGGCGCGCTCGTCACCCGCCTGGGCGAGCGGCCGATCTACATCATCGGCCTGGTCATCGTCGCGCTGTCGACGGGCGCCTCGGCCTTCGCGCAGTCCTACTGGCAGCTGCTCGTCTTCCGCTCGCTCGGCGGCATCGGGTCGACGATGTTCACCGTCTCGGCCATGGCCCTGCTCGTGCGCATGGCGCCGCCGCTCATCCGCGGCCGGGTCTCCTCGATGTACGGCAGCGCCTTCCTCATCGGTGGGGTCATCGGGCCGGTCATCGGGGGCGCGCTCGGCGAGCTCGGGATGCGTGTCCCCTTCGTCGTCTACGGCGTCGCGCTGCTCATCGCCGCGGCCCTCGTCGCGATCATGCTGCGGGGGACCCCCCTTCGCGCCGACCCGGCCCACGCGTCCGTCCCCCCGATGACCGTCGGCGAGGCCCTGCAGGACAGCGCGTACCGCTCCGCGATGGTCTCCGCCTTCGCCAACGGCTGGACCAACTTCGGGGTGCGGGTCGCGATCCTGCCGCTCTTCGCCGTCGCGGTCGTGGGTGAGACCTGGGCCGCGGCCGTGGCGCTCGCCGTGGGCGCGGCCACCACCGCGATCACCCTGCAGTTCTCCGGACGGCTCGCCGACAGCCTCGGCCGCCGTCGTCCGATCATCCTCGGCCTGGCGCTGAGCGCCGTGGGCATGGGCGCCATGGGCCTCGCGGGCAGCCTGGCCGTGATCCTCGCGCTCACCGCCGTGCTGAGCGTCGGGGCCGGCCTGCTCAACCCCGCGCAGCAGGCCACGGTCGCCGACGTCGTCGGCAACGGCCGGTCCGGGGGCAAGGTGCTCGCGGCCTTCCAGATGTGCCAGGACGCCGGCGGCATCGGCGGTCCCGTGGTCATCGGCGCGGTCGCCGACCTGTGGGGCTGGCAGTGGGCCTTCGCCCTGAGCGGCCTCGTCTCGGCGCTCGCGGTCATCCCGTGGCTGCGTGCCCGCGAGACGCTCGTCGCGCACTCGGGATGATCCCCGCGCGCAGCGGTGTTGGCACCGGCATGCAGATCGACATCTGGTCCGACATCGCCTGCCCGTGGTGCTACATCGGCAAGCGCCGCCTCGAGACCGCACTGGCCGACCACCCGCAGCGCGACGAGATCGAGGTGACCTGGCACAGCTACCAGCTCGACCCGACGCTGCCGGAGCACTACGAAGGGACCGAGGTCGAGTACCTCGCCTCTCGCAAGGGCATGCCGGTCGAGCAGGTCCGGCAGATGTTCGGCCACGTCACCGAGCAGGCGGCCGGTGAGGGTCTGGCCTACGACTTCGACACGCTGGTCGTCGCCAACTCCGCACGCGCCCACGAGCTGCTGCACCTGGCCAAGGAGCGCGGCCTCGCCGACGCAGTCAAGGAGGCGCTGCTCTCCGGGCACTTCGAGCACGGCATGGACATCGGCGACGTCGACCAGCTCGTGCGGGTCGGTGTCGGCGCCGGGCTGGACGAAGGGGAGATCCGCGCGGCCCTCGAGGACCGCCGGTACCAGGCTGCCGTCGCGTCCGACATCGACATGGCCCGGCAGATCGGGGTGACGGGCGTCCCCTTCGTCGTCCTGGACATGAAGTACGCGGTCTCCGGGGCGCAGCCGCCGGAGGTCTTCCGTCAGGCCATCGACACGGCGCTCGCCGAGCGGGCCCCCGCCCTGCAGGTCGTCGACGGGTCGAGCGACGCGGAGGCGTGCGGCCCCGACGGCTGCGCCATCTGATGACGCCCGCGGAGCTGCTCCTCGACTCCTTCGGGCGGGTGCACGACGGCGCCCTCTCCGTCCTCGACGGGCTCACGGAGGACCAGCTCGCGCACCGCATCACGCCGGACGCCAACTCCATCGCGTGGCTCGTGTGGCACGCCATGCGGGTCCAGGACGACCACCTCGCCGATGCTGCCGGGCTCCAGCAGGTCTGGGCTGCACGGGGATTCATCGAGTTCTTCGATCTCGACCTCGACGAGGACGACACCGGCTACGGGCACACGTCCGCCCAGGTCGCCGAGGTGCGCGCCCCCGCGGAGCTGCTCGCCCGCTACGTCGAGGCCGTCCACCACCAGACCCGCGCCTGGGTCGGGGGCCTCACCGAGGCAGACCTCGACCGGGTCGTCGACACGCGCTGGGACCCGCCGGTGACCCTCGGGGTGCGCCTGGTGAGCGTCATCGACGACGACACCCAGCACATCGGCCAGGCCGCCTACCTCAAGGGGTTGCTCCCATGAGCGAATTCGTCGCGAGGGTCGAGACCGACCTGGCGCCCGCGGTCGCATGGGACCGGATCTGGGACCTCGACCGCCACACGACGGTCATCCCCTTCACCCGCGTCGCGCTCGACCCGCCGGCGACCGCCCTAGCGGTGGGGGCCGGGTTCACCGGCCGCACCGCGCTCGGTCGGCTCGGTTTCGACGACACGATGCGGATCGAGGAGTGGCGCCCACCCACGGTCGCCGAGCCCGGGCGTGCGGTGGTCGTGAAGACCGGCCGGTTGCTCGGCGGGCGCATCGAGGTGGACGTCGTTCCTGCAGGGTCGGGCGGCACGCGGATCACCTGGCGCCAGCGGGTGGCACTGCCGTGGCTGCCCCGGCCGCTGCGTCGCCTGGAGTGGCTCGCCGCCCGCGTGGCGGCCCCCGGCTACCGCCGGGTGCTGCGGACCTTGCTGGGCTGACCCACCGGGCGGGGGAGCGGAGTTGTGATCGCGTGCACGAAGGGTCGTCCTGGTGCACGAGGCGGTCAGATCTGCCACGAGATGCACCAGCACTACCTCTTGTGCTCGCGGCCCTTCGTCCGCGCGGTCGCCGGAGCGGTCCACGGGTCCTCCGGCCACGGGTGCCTGGGGTAGCGGCCGCGCATCTCCGCACGCACCTGGGCGTACGGGCCGGACCAGAAGCTCGCGAGGTCGTCGGTCACGGCGAGCGGGCGCCGGGCCGGTGAGAGCAGGTGGAAGAGCACGGGCACGCGCCCGTCGACCAGCCGCGGCGTCTCGGCCAGCCCGAAGCACTCCTGCAGCTTGACCGCGAGCACCGGTGCGGCAGCGGCCTCGTCGTGCGGCGGCCAGGTGACGGCGGCGGTCGACCCGCTGGGGACGGCGAGGCGCTCGGGGGCGAGCTCGTCCAGCCGGGCCGCCTCGGGCCAGGGCAGCAGCCGCCGGAGCGGGTCGGTCAGGTCGATCCGTCCGATCGGCGTCCCCCCGGCGATGCGGTGCAGCTCGGGGCCGAGCCACTCCTCGATGCGGGACGTCAGGGCGTCGTCGGACACGTCCGGCCACGGGTCGCCGAGGTGGTGGTGCAGGGAGGAGAGGCGTCGTCGCAGCGCATCGGCCGACGGGGACCAGGTGAGCAGGCCGAGACCCTGCGTGGTCAGGGCGCGCGCCACGGCCCGGGCGCCGGTCGCTGCGTCGGCGCGGACGGGGGTGGAGCTGAGCTCGATGGCCCCGATGGCGTCGACCTCGCGGGCGGTGACCCTCCCTTCGCCCAGGTCGGCGCGGACCTCGCGGACGCGCAGCCCTGCCCCGGCGGTCTCGGCCTCGTCGCGGGCGAGCCCGGCGGCGAGGCGGATGACGGCGCCGGTCCCTGCCGCGACCCGGCCGTCGGCGCGGGCCACGTCGGCGACGACGATCCACTCGTGATGACGAAGTGGGCTCCCCGCCGGCAGCGCGGCGCGCGTCCCGGAGGCGAGCAGGTAGGTCGGCCCGTCACCCACCCGGCGGGCGATGCGGCCGGGGTGGGCGAGCGCCGCGACGAGCCCGACGGCGTCGGACGTGGTCTCCCCGCCTCCGGAGGGGGCGAGACGGGTCAGCCGCTCGACCTCCCTCCGCCAGCGACCGGGCTCGCGGGCGCGCCCCGAGCGCAGCTCCGCGACGAGGCGGTCCAGGTCGCCGTCCTCGCTGCGCAGGTCGTCGGAGAGGGCGGCGACGACCTCGGCCGCAGCGGTCGTCCCCACGAGCCGGGCGCCGTCGAGCAGCGCCCGGGCCAGGCGCGGGTCGGCCGGGACGCGGGCCGCAGCCTCCCCGTCCGGCGTGATCCGGCCGTCGTCGTCGACGAGACCGAGGCCGCGCAGGGTGGCCTCGGCGGCGGTGATCGCGGTGGCCGGTGGGGGCGTGAGGAGCGGCAGGCCCTCCGCCCGGGGTGACCCCCATGCCGCGAGGGTGAGCGCGGGGCCGGCGAGGTCGGCCGTCGTGATCTGGGGCGTGACGTGCTCGGGCGCCCGCGACCACGCCGACGCCTCGATCAGCCGGACGGCGCGCCCCGGGCCGAGCCGCGCGGCCCGACCCGCGCGCTGGGTCATCGACGCCCGAGAGGCCTGCACCGTGACGAGGCCGGACATGTCACGGGCCGCGTCGCGACGGGGCTCGCGCGACAGGCACGCGTCGACGACGAGCCGCACGCCGGGCACGGTGAGCGAGGACTCGGCGAGGTCCGTGGAGACGATGATTCGCGACGAATCACCCTGACCCTCCCCAGTCGCCCGGTCCTGCTCGCGGGGGGCGAGACGACCGTGGAGGGGCAGGACCTCGGCCCCCGGGACGAGGCCGCGCACCTGCTCGACGACCCGGTCGACCTCGCGGACGCCCGGGACGAAGACGAGGGTGTCGCCCCCTTCGTCATGGTGGTGGGCGGTCGCCGCGGCGACGTGGTCGAGGAACTCCCGCGTCACCCCGCGCGCGTCGGTCCGGGGGCCGGTGGCGGGCGCCCACACGACGTCGAGCGGGTGGAGGGCACCCTCGCTGTCGACGACCGGGGCGTCGTCGAGCAGGCGGGCGATGGCCGGCGCGTCGAGGGTCGCCGACATCGCGACGAGCGGCAGCTCCCGCAGCTGACGGACCTCGGCGAGCATCCCGAGCAGCAGGTCGCCCTCGAGCCCTCGCTCGTGGACCTCGTCGAGGACGACCGCGGCGGTTCCGGTCAGCTCGGGGTCGGCGAGGAGCCGGCGGAGGAGGACACCCGGCGTGACGAACTCGATCCTCGTCCCGGCCTGCACGTGGCGCTCGCCGCGGACGGTGTAGCCGACCAGCCCCCCGAGCGGTGTGCCGGTGAGGTGGGCGAGGCGCCGGGCGGCCGAGCGCACGGTCACCCGGCGCGGGCCGGTGACGACGACGCGACCGGTGACGTGGGTGGCTACGAGCGGCGGTGCGAGGGTGGTCTTGCCGGAGCCGGGTGGGGCCTGGACGACGGCGACCCCGCGCTCCTCGACCGCTGCGCGCAGGTCACCCAGCGCCTCGGCGAAGGGGAGCCCCGCACCGATGGCCGGCAGGTCGAGGTCGGTCATGCACCGAGCCTCGCACGAGCGGGGACGCGGAAGGGCCGGCCCCGGGGTGGGGGCCGGCCCTTCGCAGGGTGCGCTGGTCGGGTCAGGCGACCGTGGGCGCCTCGGTGGCGCGGCCGCGCAGGCCCAGGCCACCGAAGATCATCCCGAGGCCCACACCCATGGCCATCGTGGCGACACCGAAGGCGACGACCGAGGTGAAGAGGGAGGCCCGCAGGAAGGAGGCGGACATCGCGACCTCGCGCAGCGGGTCCTCACGGCCGAGCTCGGCGTAGGTCTTGCCCTCGGTCAGGGCCAGGGCGTGCTTGTCGATGATCTGGGCCTGGGCGTAGGCGGAGAACGGGCCGTTCACGTCGTCGCCTGCGAGGAAGGCGGCGTCGTCCGCGGCGGTGATGTTGGCGTTGCTCAGCTCCTGGCTCGTCATCACGTACGTGCCTGCACCGGCGATGATGAAGACGGCGCCGAGGATCATCAGGAGGGTGCTCATGGTGCGGCTGCTGCGCATGGCGGAGTGCCTTTCTGGGTCGTTCGAGGGGTCCCGAGAAGGAGGTGTGGCAGGGAGCCTGCGGCGCGTCCATCGCGGAGGATGACACTTCAAATACTACTGGGTGTAGTACATAGCTGGCAAAGCGAGGGCGGTCCCCTTCGCGCTGCGGATCAGACGGTGGGAGGGACGCGGCCGGTCGGGCTCAGGCGCGTCGTCACGGAGCGAAGGGGGTGGGCCAGGCCAGCGCCCCCACCGGCACCCGCAGATCCTCGCACCGGCCGCGACCGTTCGTCTGCATTGCCCTAGGGGAATGCAGACCGGCGGTCATGGGGCGCGCGGGACGAAGGGGGATCAGGGCGCGGCGAGTCGGGTGACGATGCGCTGGACCGTGAGCCAGGTGCGGGTGGTGATGTCCTTGCCGTAGGTCCGGTCGAGCCAGCGCATGAAGTCCGGGGTCCGCCCCGGGTCCCCGTTGTCGATGACGGCCAGGAAGGCGCGCGCCTCCTCGTCGAAGCCGACGACCCGCACGAGCGGGTCCGGGTCGTCCGGGATCGTGCTCGGGGGCTCGTGCCCGTCCTTGAGGAAGGTCGCGACGAGGTAGGTCCCGCGGCCGTGCACCAGCCCGTCGAAGGGGTCGCGCGCCAGGAGCGCCTGCAGCTCGCCGAGCTCGCGGACGATCGTCCCGCCGCCGATGCCGAGGTCGTCGACGAGCGCCTGCTGGATCGTCCGCTCGAGCTCGGGCACGTCGGCCTGCTCGCTGCGGAAGAGGATGTTGCCGCTCGCCAGCACCGACTCTACGCGCGCGTGCCCGAGGCGCTCGACGACGGCGCGCAGCTGGGCGTTGGAGTTGTTGGGCAGCGAGGGGGCGATCCCGCGGAGCAGCGCGACGTAGCGCGTCATGGCCGCAGGTGGGAGGCGCCGTTGAGGTCGAGCGTCGCGCCGGACGCCCAGACCGCCTCCGGCGAGGCGAGCCAGAGCACCGCGGAGGCGACCTCCTCGGGACGACCGACACGACCGAAGGGGGAGCCCGCCCGGATCTCGTCCCCGGCCGGGGAGGCGAGTCGGTCCGCGACCCGTTCGGTCTCGACGAACCCGGGTGCGACGGTCGCGACCGCGATGTCGTGCGGCGCCAGGGCCACGGCGAGCGAGGCGTCCATCGCGTGCAGCGCGGCCTTGCTCGCGGCGTACGCGGGGAACTCGGGCTCGCCCTTGTGCACCCCCCGCGTCCCGATGGAGATCACCCGGCCCGGCAGCCCGAGCTCGACGAGCCGGGAGGTCATCGCGTGCGTGACGATCGCGGTGCCGAGCGTGTTGATGCGCAGGTAGGCCTCCCAACGCTGCCGCCAGGCCGCGGGGTCCGTCGTCGCGGGTGGGTGCGCGAGCCCGGCGTCGGTGGCGATGCCCGCGTTGTTGACGAGCACGGTGACCGGTCCGCCGAGAGCCTCCTCGGCCTGCGCCGGCAGCGCTCCCGCCTCGGCCGCGTCGCCGAGGTCCGCGACGAGCAGGGCGTGGCCGGTGCCCGGGAGGGAGGCGCGGGTGGCCTCCCCTTCGTCCACCGCGGAGCGCACGTGGACCGCGACCCGATCACCCTGCTCCGCGAAGGCCTGCGCCACCGCACGGCCGATGCCGCGGGAGGCTCCGGTGACGAGGACGTGGCGGCTCATGGCGGTACCCTACGACCCGCCCGGTCCCGCAGGAATGGGTCGCCGCGGGGCGGGTAGGGGAGCGGCAACCAGCGAGAGGAGTGCGCCATGAGCCAGCAAGCGGACGGCGGCGACGAGGGCGGTCAGGTCTCGGAGACGAGCAACCTGCGCGACACCGACGTGGACGAGGCCTACCAGCAGAGCGAAGGGGTCCCGCCGTCGGCCGACGCCCCGCAGGAGGACCAGTCGGCGAAGGAGGCCGAGGTCTCCCCCGAGCACGGCGACGTCGACGAGTCCGTCGACCACGGCGTGGGCAGGGACACCGAGTGAGCGCACCCCTGCCCGGGCCGCGCGGCCCGGTGAGCGAGCACGTGCTGGGGGTCCTGCAGGGCCGTCCGGCCGGCCCCGGTCCGGCGCCTGGCAGCGCCGGGGTGGACGTCTTGGGGGACGACGACGTGCAGCTGGCGCTGTGGTTGCTGCTCGAGCTGCACCACCGCGGTCTCGAGGGCGTCGACCCGTGCCTGGAAGGTGACCCCGAGGTCCTGCGGCTGCGGCGCGGTCTCGAGGACGCCCACCTGGCGGCCCTGCGGGAGCTCACCCGAGAGCGGCTCGCGCGCGTCGACGACGGTGCCGACCTCGCGGACCAGATCGCCGCCCTGCTCGCCGACGACGACGGGCCCTCGCTCGCGGACTTCCTGGCACGTCGGGCCGACGTCGACCAGGTCCACGAGTTCCTGCGGCAGCGCAGCATCTACCACCTGGCCGAGTCGGACCCGCACGCCTTCGTCGTGCCGCGGCTGGACGGGCCGGCCAAGGTCGCGCTCGCCGAGCTGCAGTACGACGAGTTCGGCTCCGGGCGCCCGGCACGTCTGCACTCGTTGCTCTTCGCGCAGGCGCTGCAGGCCTGCGGCCTGGACCCCACCTACGGCGCGTACCTCGACGAGGCCCGCGCGAGCACCCTGGCCGTCAACACCACGATGCTCGTGCTCGGCCTCTCCCGGCGCTGGCGTGGGGCAGCGATGGGCCACCTCGCGGCCTTCGAGTCCACGAGCTCCGTGCCCTGCCGTCGCATCGCCGCCGGCGCCCGGCGCCTCGGCCTGCCCGACGAGGTCGAGGCGTACTACGACGAGCACGTGGAGGCGGACGCCGTGCACGAGCAGCTGGCCATCCGCAGCATCTGCGTGCCGCTCGTCGACGCGGAGCCGGAGCTGCGTGAGGACGTGCTCTTCGGCGTCGCGGCGTGCCTGGAGCTCGACGCGCTCGCGGCGCGCGAGCAGCTGGAGCTGTGGCGCGCCGGCAGCGTCGCCGAGGTCTCGGCGTGAGGCCCGCGCGGGCCGAGGTGTCCGTGGAGCGCTGCCCCGGCGGGCCGCTCCTCGTGCGGGGGGCCGAGGTCGTGCGGGATGCCTCCGGCGTCGAGCACGAGGTCACCCGGCCGGTCGTCGCCGTGTGCGCCTGCGGCATGAGTGGCCGGGCGCCGTGGTGCGACGGCACGCACAAGGTCGTCGCGGCGAAGGGAGGTCGCTGATGGCGCGCACCGCGTTCGCCTTCGCCGGGATGGATCTCGAGACGGACGAGCGGCTGCTCGAGCCCCGCGAGTGGACCCGGGCCCAGTCCGACTGGGCGGCTGAGCTGCTGCCGCACCTGCCCGAGGGCTCCGTCCTCGAGCTGTGCTCGGGAGCCGGCCACATCGGTCTGGCGGCGGTGCGCGGCTCCGCCCGGGTGCTCGTCGCCGTGGACCGCGAGGAGGTCGCGGCGGAGACGATCCGGGCCAACGCCGGGCGCGTCGGCATGGCCGATCGCGTCGAGGTGCGCTGCGGCGACCTGTCCGAGGTGGTCGCCCCCGGTGAGGTCTACCCGCTCGTCGTCGCCGACCCTCCCTGGGTGCCGCACGCGTCGATCGGCACCTATCCCCAGGACCCACCCGGGGCCATCGACGGTGGTGCCGACGGGCTCGACATCGCCCGGCAGTGCGTCGAGGTCATCGCCGCACACCTCCACGCCGACGGCGCGGCGCTGCTGCAGCTCGGCACCGCGGAGCAGGCCCACGCGATCGAGCTGCCCGACGGCCTCGTGCTCACCGAGGTGCGCGAGTACCCCCGAGGGGTCGTGGCGTGCCTGCGTCGTCCCGGGCCGCCGGCAGGATCATCGCGATGACGTCGGCGGCGTCGTCCGCGAGCCAGGACGGGCGGGTGGCGCCGACCTCGACCCACCCCCGGCGGCGGTAGTAGTCGACGGCCGCACCGCTGGAGACGACGTCGAGGCACGGCGCGAGCCCGCGCTCGTCGAGGTCGGCCAGGGCGGTGCGCATCAGCGCGGCCCCGACGCCGGTGCCGCGCGCGGCGCTGGAGGTGAAGTACACGCCGATCTCGCCGAGCCGCTCGGCGGGCAGGCCGTGGCCGTCGCTCCAGAGCCGGGCGAGCTCGGGCTCGTGGCCGTCGACGCGCACGGGGAGGACCGCGGCGTGGCCGACCGGTGCGCCGTCGACCTCGGCGGTCCAGGTTGAGAGCGTGCCGGACCGGGCGATGAAGTCCTCCGGCGGCATCGGCAGCGGTCGGCGGTGCGGGTAGCCGGACGCCGCCTGCTGCTCGACGAGCGCACGCCCGAGGGCTGGGAGGTCGTCGTCACGGCGGGGTCGGATCAGCACGGTCACGGGGGCCATTGTCACCCGGGGGGAGCGGCGCCGTGCGTCGGCGCAGACCGCCACGGGGCGGCATGATCGACGCATGACCTCCAGCGACCCCGTCGACCTCCCCCACGTCGACGGGATGCGGCTGCGCAGCCGCGTCGTGCTCGTGGCGCTCACGTGGGCGGCTTTGGTGGGGGCGAGCGCGGCGCTGGTCTTCCCCGGGCTCGATGCTGGGATCTTCAGCGTGAACCCGCTCGCCGTCGTGCTGATCGTCATGTGGTTCGTCCTCATGGTCGCGTTGCTGCTGCAGGTGAGCCACCGGTGGCACCCCGTCGTGATCGGCCTCTGCTTCCTCGCGCTCGTCGCCGCGCCCGGGTTCGTCTACCTGGGCGTGGTCGCCGGCTACGGCCCCCTGGGCTCGGAGCGCACGAGCGCGACCGTCGTCGAGGCGCACCCTCGCGGCAACCAACCGCCGTCGGTCCTCTTCGAGCTCGAGGACGGGACCCGGGAGCGGGGGTACTCCACCGGGATGACTGATGGACCGTACCCGGGCTACGTCGTCCCGAGGGCGGGGTCCCGTGTCGCGGTGCTGAGGGACGACGCGGGTCTCCTGCCCCCGCGCCTGGCCCTGGGCGGCGCGTCGACGGACTCCACCGGGCGGGCGCTCGCCGCTCTGGTCCCCGGGGCGCTCGGGCTCCTCGTCCTCGGCGTCGCCACCGTCTCGGTGCTCACCCGTCGCGAGAGCTTCGTGACGAGGACGGCCCGCGAGAGCGAGGCCCGACGACTGGCCGACCTGCATCCCGGGACGACGGGTCAGCCGCGCCGCCGCAGCGCGTAGCCCGCGGTCGCGACGAGCGTGAGCGGCCCGAAGAGCAGCATCGGGGCGTACGCGACGACCATGAGCACGAGGGCGCCGTCGTGCACCGTGCCCTCGTCGGGACGGCGGCCGGCGAGCAGCCCGAGGGCCATCGAGATCGTGAAGAGGTAGGTCATCGCCAGACCGCCGAGGGCGCCGAGGGCGACCGGCACCGAGCGGTGGATCGCGACCCCGACGCAGCGTTCGCCCCACGGCCGCACGAGCCCCACGACGAGGACGCCGCACAGGACCTGGGTGATCGAGAGCCCGAGGACGTACCCGACCTCCCCTCGTGCAGCCGGCGCAGCTCATCCGTGCCGGGCAGGGCGCCGCCGATCATCAGCAGCCGCCAGAGTGCGCTCGCCAGGCTCGCGAGCAGTGTGCCCCAGGCGGCGAGCACGGCCCAGTCCTGCGGTGGCCGCTCGGCCCAGCGGGTCGTCGTCGGTGCGGTGGTCGCGGTCGTCGTCGCCATGCCCTCGACGCTCCTCACGGATGGCGGTGGTGACCACCCGGTGGGCCCTCCGTCGCGACGGCGGTCAACCCCCGGTCACCGACGCAGGATCTCCTCCGCCATCGACAACCCGGCCTCGCGCTCGGGCTGGATGATCCGGGCGACGCCGAGCCTGCGCAGGGCCTCGACGTGCTGCCGCGAGCCGGCCTTGGCCCAGACCTCGCGCACGCCCAGCTCGTTGAGCGCGGTGGCCGTCATCAGCGAGGCCGCGACATTGGTCATCCCGAGGACGACGAGGGTCTCCGCGCCGACGCCGAGCTGCCGCAGCGTCTCCTCGTCGCGGGCCTCCGCGATCGCGAGATCACGCAGCTCCTCGGCCAGGGAGGCGACGACACGCTCGTCGACGTCGACGCCGAGCACGTGCCTCCCTTCGTCCTCGAGCCGAAGGGCGAGCGCCGCGCCGAAGCGGCCGAGCCCGATGACGACGACGTCGTGCCTAGCCAATGAGGACCCTCTCCTCCGGCACCTCGTAGCGCCGGGGTCGGTTGCGCAGCGCCAGGGCGGCGCCGAGCGTGATCGGGCCGAGGCGCCCGAGGAACATGAGTCCGATGAGCACCAGCTGGCCCACCGGTGGGATGTCGGCCGTGATGCCGGTGGACATCCCGACCGTCGCGAAGGCCGAGATCACCTCGAAGAGCACGACGTCGAGCCTGAAGGGCGTGACGACGAGCAGCGCCGCCGTGCCGGCGACGACCAGGCCGACGCCGAGCAGCGCGACGGTGAGCGCCTGGCGGATGTTGTCCTGCGGTACGCGTCGCCGCAGGACGCGCACGGTCGGCTCTCCCCGCAGCTCGGCCCAGATGACGAAGCCGAGCAGGGCGAAGGTCGTGATCTTGATGCCGCCCGCGGTGCCCGCGCTCCCGCCACCGACGAACATCAGGCCGTCGAGGAGGAGCAGGCTCTCCTGGTGCAGCGCACCGACATCGACGCTGTTGAACCCGGCGGTGCGGGCGACGACCGACTGGAACCCGGCGCTGAGGATCTTGCCGCCCGTGCCCATCGGCCCGAGCGTGTCGGCGTTGTCCCACTCGAAGCCCGCGAGGAGCGCCGTGCCGA
The DNA here is from genome assembly GCF_039631275.1 of Janibacter sp. LM. Lineage (NCBI taxonomy): Bacteria > Bacillati > Actinomycetota > Actinomycetes > Micrococcales > Intrasporangiaceae > Janibacter > Janibacter sp. LM. The sequence goes on along the minus strand of NZ_JBDIVG010000011.1, from coordinate 197,678 downwards.
CGAGCCACAGGACCACGGAGCCCCAGATCGTGATCGTCGCCTGCGTCGTCCACCGTCGGGATCGACGACCTCGGTGCTTGAGGATCTCCCACCAGACGGGGAACCCGAGACCGCCGATCATCACCGAGAGCATGAGCGGGAGGCACATCCACGGGTCCTGCGCCCAGGAGACGGCACTGTCGACGTGCAGGCCGAAGCCGGCGTTGTTGAAGGCCGAGACCGCGTGGAAGACCCCCGAGTAGAGCGCCGTGGCCCAGTCCTCGTGGTACGCGATGCGCAGCCTGACGGCGAGGACCGCCGCGGTGGCCACCTCGACCGTGAGCGTGAACCGCAGGACGCCGACGAGCACCTGGGCCGGGCTGCGGTCGGACATGGAGCGCGCCTCCGCGCCGGTGAGGACGGTGGCGGGAGCGCTCAGTCGACGACCGATGAGCATGACGAGCAGCGTGGCGGCGGACATCACCCCGAGACCCCCGAGCTGGATGAGCGCGAGGACGACGATCTCACCGAAGGTCGACCAGTGCGTCGCCGTGTCGACCGTGACCAGACCGGTGACGCAGGTCGCGGAGGTCGCGGTGAAGAGCGCGGTGAGTGGGTCGGTGGCCTCGCGGGACTGCGAGGCGAAGGGGGTCATCAGGACCAACGTGCCGACGGCGATCGTCACGGCGAAGCCGAGCATGACCGTCCGGGCGGGGTTCGCCACCAGACGGTTGAGCAGGTGAGTGTTGGTCGCGGCCTGGCCCACGGGCGGACACGCTACTCCCGTCGTGCGGCAGGATGGTCCGACCGCCATGGAAGGGGCCGACGATGACTCCCACCCACGCCGACGTCGTGGACCTCGAGCGCTACCCGATCCACGAGCTCGGGTCGGCGGATGGGCAGGACCTGGTGCGGCGCTGCCGGGCCGAGCTCGACGCCGCGGGCGTGTGCAACCTGCCCGGCTTCATCCGGCCCGAGGCCGTCGCCCGAATGGTCGAGGTCGCGGAGCAGGTCGCGGACGAGGCCTGGGCCACGGACCGTCCCCACACCGTGTACTTCACCGAGCCGGACGAGACGCTCGACCCGGGTCACCCCCTTCGCCGGCAGGTCCGCTCGGCCAAGCACGGCTACGCCTACGACCGCATCCCCGCGGAGGCGCCGGTGCGGCGCCTCTACGAGTCGGACGAGCTCACGGACTTCATCGCCACCGTCCTCGGCAAGGACGCGCTGTACCGCTCCGCCGACCCGCTCGACGCCTTCCAGGTCACGGCCTTCCACCCGGGCGAGGAGCTCGGGTGGCACTTCGACAACTCCGAGTTCTCGGTCACGGTCATGTACCAGCCGGCCGAGCGCGGAGGCGAGTTCGTCTACGTGCCGGGGCTGCGCAGCGAGGACGACGACAGCCACGACGGCGTGCGGCGCGTCCTCGACGGGGACGAAGGTGGCCTCCAGGTGCTGCCCGCCGCGCCGGGGTCGCTCGCCTTCTTCCGCGGGGAGCACGCGCTGCACCGCGTCACCCCCGTCGAGGGCAGCCGTCCGAGGATCAACTCGGTCCTCACCTACGGCGTACGTCCCGACATGCGCCTGTCCGACCTGACCTCCGAGATCTTCTACGGACGGACCTCGCGCTGAGCGCCGCAGGGCAGACTGGGGCGATGCGACGATTCGAGGAGCTCGCCTGGAGCGAGACGCCCCGCGGCGAGATCAGCCTGCGACGTCGGGTCGAGCCGACGCTCGAGGTCGACGTCTACGAGGTCAAGCTCGGCGACGAGTTCCTCATGTCGAGCCTCTTCACGGCCGCCGAGATCGAGCTCGCCCGGCTCGGTCTGGCGCAGGCGAAGGGGGAGCACCTCGCCGTCGTCGTCGGCGGCCTGGGGCTCGGGTGCACCGCCCGCGCCGCGCTCGAGGACGAGCGGGTGCGCTCGATGATCGTCGTCGACGCCATGCCGGAGGTCATCGACTGGCACGAGCGCGAGCTGCTGCCCGACGCCGCTGCGCTGGTCCGGGACCCGCGCACCCGGCTGCAGCTGGCCAACTTCTTCGAGCTCGCGGCGTCCGACGCGGGCTTCGACGTCGAGACGCCGGGCAGGACCTTCGACGTGGTGCTGCTCGACATCGACCACACGCCGCACCACCTGCTCCACCCCGACCACGCCCCCTTCTACACGGAGGACGGGCTGCGCCGCCTGAAGCGTCACCTGCGTCCCGACGGGGTCTTCGCGCTCTGGTCCGACGACCCGCCGGACGACGGGTTCTGCGCGCTGCTCGAGCGGGTCTTCGACCGGGTGGAGGCGCACGTCGTGGAGTTCGACAACTTCCTCACGGGCGGCACGTCGAGCAACACGGTGTACGTCGCGGTCTGATGGGCGAGGTGCGTGCGGGCGAGGGTGGTCGCGAGGCCTGGACCGGTCGAGTCAGCCGTAGTGGTACCGGCAGGCGGCGATACGGATCTCGTCGTCGACGACCTTGTAGACGAGCCGATGCTCATCGGTCATGCGACGAGACCAGTACCCGGCGAAGTCGTGCTTGAGTGCCTCAGGTTTGCCGATGCCGTCGTTGCCATTGCGTTGGATGTCCGTCAGCAAGGTGTTGATGCGCTTGAGGACCTTGCGGTCCTGGCGTTGCCACCACACGTAGTCCTCCCACGCATGCTCGTCCCAGACGAGGAGCAACTCACTCCTCGATGAGCTCGTGGGGCCCGCCCCGACCGCTCTCGAGACGCTCCATGGCATCGAGCAGCCGGCGCGCGTTGCGGGGCGATCGCATGAGGTACGCCGTCTCGCGGAGGGACTCGTAGTCGTCCAGGGAGACGATCACGACGGGGTCATGCCCGGCGCGCGTGATGACGACCTCCTCGCGGTCGTTGACGACCCCGTCAAGGACCTGTGCGTAGCGCGCCCGGGACTCCGTGTAGCTCATGGTCTTCATGGTGACCTCCTGTACAGATAAGCGTACGCCTGGGCCTTCAGGGTGGCAAGAGCGGGGCCGAGTCCACCCTTCGGTGCCAAACTCGGTGGATGAGCGATGAGCTGAGCACGGAGTGGATCGACAAGCGGGTTCGCGGCCGGCTGGGTGACGTCGTCCTCGTCGAGTCCCGGGACCCCCTCCTCGTGTGGCAGCCGGGTTTCCCGCCGGTATACGGCTTCGCCTCCGACGAGATCGCGCAGGGGGTCCTGCGACCGGCAGCGGACCGCGATGCCGGCTACCCGGGCGAGTGGTTCTTCGGTCCGCACGCACGGGTCGACGAGTGGTTCGACGTCGTCGCAGGCGACGAGGTCGTCCCGCGCGGCGCGTGGCGACTCGCCGACCTGCCGGGCCGGGTCGTCCTCACGTGGGAGCCCGGCCGCCTGTCGTGGACCGAGGAGGACGAGAGCGTCGGCCTGCACCCACGCGACCCGCACAAGCGGGTGGAGACCCTGCGCAGCTCCCGGCACGTCGAGGTGAGCGTGGGCGACCAGGTGCTCGCGGTGAGCGACGCGCCCGTGCTCCTGCTCGAGACCGACCTGCCGACGCGGTACTACCTCCCGCGCGAGGACGTGCGGCTGGACCTGCTCGTTGCGACCGACACCACCTCGGCGTGCCCCTACAAGGGCACGGCGGACGGGTACTGGACGTGGCCGGGCCCGCCCGAGCTCGCCGACATCGCCTGGTCCTACTCCTCCCCCCTGCGAGCCGTCGAAGCGGTCCAGGGGCGGGTCTGCTTCTACAACGAGCTCGTCGACCTGCGCGTCGACGGGGTCCTGCTCGAGCGGCCCGAGTCGCCCTTCAGCAGGAGCGAGCAGCGCCCGGGCGCCGGGTGAGCGCCGGGTGAGCGCTGGGTGAAGGGCGGGAATGAACCCCCTTCGTCCGTAGTTGAGCGAGGTGAACTCAACTTTTGGGCGCCGGATTTGCGCAGGTCGCGGACCGGCTCCTAGGTTGAGCAGCAGCAACTCAACTTGCGTCGGGGAGACCACCTCGACCACCCGAACAAAGGAGCGCCCCCATGGCCCGTGCCGTTGGCATCGACCTCGGAACCACCAACTCTGCCGTCGCCGTCCTCGAGGGTGGCGAGCCCACGATCATCGCGAACGCCGAGGGTGGTCGCACCACGCCGTCCGTCGTCGCCTTCACCAAGGGCGGCGAGGTCCTCGTCGGTGAGGTCGCCAAGCGTCAGGCGGTCACCAACGCCGACCGCACCCTCCGCTCCGTCAAGCGCCACATGGGCACCGACTGGACGACGGACGACATCGACGGCAAGAAGTACACCTCGCAGGAGATCAGCGCCCGCACGCTGCAGAAGCTCAAGCGCGACGCCGAGTCCTACCTCGGTGAGGACGTGACCGACGCGGTCATCACCGTCCCCGCCTACTTCGACGACGCCGAGCGCCAGGCCACCAAGGAGGCCGGCGAGATCGCGGGCCTGAACGTCCTGCGCATCGTCAACGAGCCCACCGCCGCGGCACTGGCCTACGGCCTCGACAAGGGCAAGGAGGACGAGCTCATCCTCGTCTTCGACCTCGGCGGTGGCACCTTCGACGTCTCCCTCCTCGAGGTCGGCAAGGACCCGGAGGACGGCTTCTCCACCATCCAGGTCCGCGCGACCTCCGGTGACAACCAGCTCGGTGGCGACGACTGGGACGAGCGCATCGTCAAGCACCTCCTCACGCAGGTGAAGAACAACACCGGCGTCGACCTCTCCGGCGACAAGATCGCCATGCAGCGTCTGCGCGACGCCGCGGAGCAGGCGAAGAAGGAGCTGTCCTCCTCGTCGAACACCTCGATCAACCTGCAGTACCTGTCCATGGGCGAGAACGGCCCCATCCACCTCGACGAGTCGCTCTCCCGCGCGAACTTCGAGCAGATGACCAAGGACCTGCTCGACCGGACCAAGGCCCCCTTCCAGAACGTCATCAAGGACGCGGGCGTCCAGCTCTCCGACATCGACCACGTCGTCCTCGTCGGTGGCTCCACCCGCATGCCGGCCGTCAGCTCGCTCGTCAAGGAGCTCACGGGTGGCAAGGAGCCGAACAAGGGCGTCAACCCGGACGAGGTCGTCGCGCTCGGCGCGGCTCTGCAGGCCGGTGTCCTCAAGGGCGAGCGCAAGGACGTCCTGCTCATCGACGTCACGCCGCTCTCGCTCGGCATCGAGACCAAGGGCGGGCTCTTCACCAAGCTCATCGAGCGCAACACCGCCATCCCGACGAAGCGCTCCGAGGTCTTCTCCACCGCGGAGGACAACCAGCCCTCCGTCCTCATCCAGGTCTTCCAGGGTGAGCGCGAGATCGCCCAGCAGAACAAGAACCTCGGCACCTTCGAGCTCTCCGGCATCGCGCCGGCGCCGCGCGGCGTGCCGCAGGTCGAGGTCACCTTCGACATCGACGCCAACGGCATCGTGCACGTCACCGCCAAGGACCGCGGCACCGGCCAGGAGCAGAAGATCACCATCTCCGGCGGCTCCGCGCTGTCGAAGGAGGAGATCGAGCGCATGGTCAAGGAGGCCGAGGCGCACGCCGACGAGGACAAGAAGCGTCGCGAGGAGACCGAGGCCCGCAACAACGGCGAGAACCTCGTCTACTCCACCGAGAAGTTCCTCGGCGAGTCCGGCGACAAGCTGACCGACGAGCAGCGCAAGCCCGTCGACGACGCGCTCGCCGACCTCAAGGAGGCCCTCAAGCCGGAGTCCGGCGTGAGCGTCGAGGAGCTGGCCAAGAAGGTCGACACCCTCAACGAGGAGTCGCAGAAGATGGGCGCCGCCCTCTACGCGGCCTCCGCGGAGCAGGGCGAGGGCGCGGCCCCCGGCGGCGACGCCGGCGCCGAGCAGCCCGCTCCCGAGGGTGACGACGACATCGTCGACGCCGAGGTCGTCGACGACGACGAGGAGCAGAAGTGACCGACCCCAACCAGCCGATCGAGCCCGAGGTGACCGCCGACGCGGCGAACCCGGAGGCCGAGGAGCAGGTCGTCGAGGCCGAGGTGGTCGACGAGGACGCGGCCGACGCTGCGCCCAAGTCGGCCACCCCGGCCGACGGGGCCACCGCCCCGGGCGAAGGGGAGGCCACCGGAGACGCCGAGGTCCACCCCGACACGGCCCGCGCCGACCAGCTCCAGGACGACTACCTGCGCCTCCAGGCCGAGTACGTCAACTACAAGCGTCGCGTCGACCGGGACCTCCCGGTGCACAAGGAGCGCGCCGTCCACGACCTGCTCGAGTCGCTCCTGCCGGTCCTCGACGAGATCCACCTCGCCGAGCAGCACGGCGACCTGCCGGAGGGCTCCCCCTTCCGCGCGATCGCCGACAAGCTCGAGCAGGTCCTCACCAAGCAGGGTCTGGAGCGCGTGGGCGTCAAGGGCGAGGCCTTCGACCCCAACGTGCACGAGGCCCTCATGCACGGCGCGTGGGACGCCTCCGACCCGGAGCTGCCGAGCGACGCGACGGCCACGACGGTCGTCACCGTGCTCCAGCCCGGCTACCGCGCCGGCGAGCGCGTCCTGCGCGCCGCCCGCGTCGCGGTCGCCGACCCGCAGTAACCACCACCGAGAGGAGGAGACATGGCCAGTCAGGACTGGTTGGACAAGGACTTCTACGCGGTCCTGGGTGTCGCCAAGGACGCTGATACCGCCGAGATCAAGAAGGCCTACCGCAAGCTCGCCAAGCAGTACCACCCCGACCGCAATGCCGGGGACGACGCCGCCGAGCAGAAGTTCAAGGACGTCGGCGAGGCGCACGCCGTGCTCTCCGACCCGGAGCAGCGTCGTGAGTACGACGCCATCCGCTCGATGGCCGGCGGCGGTGCGCGATTCACCGCCGGTGGCCCGGGTGGGGGCGCAGGCTTCGAGGACATCTTCTCCGCCTTCGGCGGGGGAGGGGGCGGCTCGCGGGTGCGTTACAGCACCGGCGGCGGCTCCCCCTTCGCCGGGGGTGGGGCGGGCGAGCCCGACCTCGAGGACATCCTGTCGATGTTCGGCGGGGGCGGCGGCGCCGGCTTCGGCGAGCAGGGCGCGGGCTTCCGCGCCCCGCGGGGCCCGGTCAAGGGCCAGGACCTCACCGCCCGCACCGAGCTGTCCTTCCGCGACGCGGTCGAGGGGCGCACCATCGCCCTGACCGTCAACGGCGAGAAGGTCAACGCCAGGATCCCTGCCGGCGTCAAGGACGGCCAGAAGATCCGCCTGCGCGGCAAGGGAGGTCACGGCGACCAGGGCGGGCCCCGCGGTGACCTCATCCTCACCGTGTCGGTGGGCAAGCACCCGGTCTACGGCCGCGACGGCGACAACCTGACCCTCGACCTGCCGGTGACCTTCGCCGAGGCCGCCCTCGGTGCCACGGTCGCCGTGCCGACCCTCGACGGGTCGCAGGTCAAGGTCAGGATCGCGCCGGGGACCCCGAGCGGCCGCGTCCTGCGGCTCAAGGGACGCGGCATCGCGACGAAGAAGGCCACCGGCGATCTGCTCGCCAAGGTCCAGATCATCGTGCCGACCGAGCTCAGCGAGGCCGAGCGCGAGGCGGTCGAGGTCCTGCGCGATGCCCGCACCGATGACCCGCGTGCCGCGCTGTTCGCCGCCGCGAGCGCCTGACCGCGACGCACTGGTGACGCACCGATGACGAAGGGAGGTGGGCACATTGCACGGATCCGCCATGAGTGGTGACGACCGCACGCCCGTCTACGCCATCTCCGTTGCCGCCGAGCTCGCCGGCATGCACGCGCAGACGCTGCGCCAGTACGACCGGATCGGGCTCGTCACGCCCTCGCGCACCCGGGGTGGCGGCCGACGCTACAGCGCCGCCGACGTCACCCGGGTGCGCGAGGTGCAGCGCCTCTCCCAGGAGGAGGGCGTCTCGCTCGCGGCGATCCAGCGCATCTTCGACCTCGAGCACCAGGTCGAGGCGCTGCGTGCCCGGGTCGCGGAGCTCGACGAGGAGCTCGGCGCCGCCCGCGAGGCCCTCGGCCGCGGGCGGCGCTTCTTCGCCGTCGGCTCGCAGGGGGAGATCGTGGCCCTGCGCCACGGGCAGCGGCCCAGCCCGCGCACGGGTGGTCAGGCGCTCGTCGTCTGGGAGCCACGCGGCCGGCGCTGACTCCCTTCGTGCTGTCAAGCGTGCTGTACTGTCCCCTGTAAAGCACGCTTGACTCTCAGGGGGAGAACATGACCACGACGACGAGGCCGACGGCACCGACGGGCGCGTACGTGAGGGCAGGGGCGCTCGCGCTCCTCGTCGCAGCCGTCGCCGGAGCCGTGGCGGGGTGGGTGCGCGCCGACGAGTTCTGGCCCGTGGCCGTCGTCTTCGCCGCGTGCACGCTCGGCCCGGCGATCGCCCTGGGCTGGCTGGTCTTCGTCTCGGGCCACACCGTCCAGCCCGACCCGCACGTCGAGGACAGCGTCGAGGCGCGATGGGTCGAGCGCGCGTGCTCGGGTGCCTTCGTCGACCTGGTCCTCGCTGCAGGCGTCGCCCTCACGCTGACCTCGGTCCTCGACATGGACCTCCCCGGCGGGCTGGTCCTGCTCGCGGTCGTCGTGGCGGCCGGCGTCGACGCGACCCGGCGCTACGCGGTCATCTCGCGCCGCGAGTCCTGATGGACAACGACCTGGCCGCGCGCCGGGCGCAGCTCGGCTGGTCCCAGGCGCGCCTGGCGCAGGAGCTGGGCGTCTCCCGGCAGACCGTCATCTCCATCGAGCGCGGTCGCTTCGACCCCAGCCTGCCGCTCGCCTTCCGCCTCGCGGAGACCTTCGGGTGCACGATCGAGGAGATCTTCCGGCCCGACGTCGGCGAGTGACGGGGTCTCACACCCGGTCGAGCACCTCACCCCAGGCGCGCAGCCGGCGCTCGACGGCGGCCTGCTCCGCGGCGAGGCGCTTCATGCCGTCGGCGGGGTGGATCGGCTCGGGCCACTTCGCGCGCGTGGTGTCCCCTTCGTACTCCCGCCGCAGGCGCCGCTGCACGAGCGGGACGACCTCCTCGCGGACGAACCTTGCCTCCGTGCCCACGACGTGCCGCCAGCCGGTCGGCTCGTGCGGGACGAGGTCGCGCAGCTTGAGCGTGTGCGGCAGGCCGAGCTGGTGGGCGACCGCCGCCGCCATCCGCTTGTGCCCGTGCCGCGACATGTGGATGCGGTCGAGCGCCCAGAGCGAGGGGTGGTCGTACTCACGCATGAGCGTGTGGTCGACGAGGGTCGCGCCGTGCGTGCTGGCGAGGTCCCGGATCGCGGCGTTGAAGCCGCGCGCCCGCCGCACGAGCGGCTCGAGCAGGCGCGAGGCCCGCGGCTCGAAGGTCGTGAAGACGATGACCTCGGCCCCGGAGCCGACGAGCCGCAGCAGGGCGGCCTCGTAGCGCAGCGCGAGTGAGTCCAGGTCGGTGCGCAGCGACAGCAGGTCGTTGCCGCCCGCGGCGAAGGAGATGTGGGTCGGGTCCATCGCGAGGGCCGGCTCGAGCTGGTGCGCGACGACCTGGTGGAGGAACTTGCTGCGGACTGCGAGGTTGGCGTATCGCCACGTCGGGTCCGCCCGGCCGAGCTGGCGGGCCAGCCGGTCGGCCCACCCGCGGACCTGGTTGGGGTAGTGCAGGTGCGGATCGCCCACGCCCTCGGTGAAGGAGTCGCCGACCGCGACGAAGAGTCCGCTCATGACGGGGCCATGCTCGCCGGGCGGCCGGCCCGGATCAAGGTGCCGAGCGCTCCCTTCGCCATCTCGCCGCCCGACGTTCATCCGCAGGTCGAAGGGGGGAGACCGTGGCGGTCGTCACGGGGGGCTGGCAGGCTGTCCGCATGCCCCTGCCTCGTGATGCCGCGTCGGTCTTCGACCGCAAGAACACCCCGCTCATGCGTCTCGTCGACTCGCTCGACCCGCAGGCCATCGCCGGGGCGAGCCCCTGCGAGGGCTGGAGCGGGCTCGACGTCCTGCAGCACCTCATCGACACGCAGCGGGACTTCATGCTCAAGGCCGGCGCCGACCTGCCCGACCCGGCCCCGACCGTCGAGGCACTCGGGGCGCCGACCGCGTGGCGCACGCACGCCGAGGCCGTGGCGCGCCAGCTCGCCGACTCGACCTTCGCCGAGCGGCCCTACGAGACGCCCTTCGGCACGAGCACCGTGGGCGGCGCCTTCGACCAGTTCTACGGTTTCGACCTGCTCGTCCACCGTTGGGACATCGGCCGTGCCGCGGGTGTCGACGTCGTCCTCACCGACCGCGAGCTCGACGAGGTCGAGCGCGCGATCGAGGGGTTCGGCGAGCAGATCCGCGGCGAGGGCGTGTGCGGCCCGGCCGTCGAGGTGGGCCCGGACGCCTCCCGCCAGGACCGGGTCCTGGCCGACACCGGCCGCGACCCCCGCTGACCGCCCCGTCGAGACTCGGGCGATGGCCGCTACCGGCGCCCGATTGCGGCCATCACCCGAGTGTCGGGGAGGACAGGGCGTGGGCCAGGCCGTCGAGGAGCCGGTCGACGTCCGCGTCGTCGGTGTAGGGCGCGACGCCGACGCGCAGGCCGCAGTCCACGTCGAGGCCGAGCGTGCGGAAGGTCTCGTACGCGTAGAAGGTCCCGGCCGGCGCGAGCACGTCCCGGTCGGCGAGGGCGGCAGCGACGCGGCGGGCGTCCCGACCGGGGAAGGTCATGAAGAGCGTCGGCGTCCGGTCCGCAGCCCGCGAGTGCAGCACGACCCGGTCGCCGAGGTTGGCGAGCCCGGACTCGACCCGGGCCCGCAGCCCGCTCTCGTGCTGATGGACGAGCGAGTGCGCCGCGACGAGCCGCTCACGTCGTGACGGGCCCTCCGGCACCAGGTCGGCGATGAAGTCCACGGCCGCGCTCGCACCGGCCAGCTGCTCGTAGGGCAGGGTCCCGAGCTCGAAGCGCTCGGGCACCGCGTCGCTCGACGGCAGCAGCTTGTCGGGGCGCAGCGTCTCGAGGAGGTCGGGCGAGGCGGCGAGGGCGGCGCCGTGCGGGCCGAAGAACTTGTACGGCGAGCAGACGTAGAGGTCGGCGCCGAGCGCGGCGACGTCCACGGCGGCGTGCGCGGTCAGGTGCACCCCGTCGACGTGGACGAGCGCGCCTGCGGCGTGGGCCCGCTCGGCGATCGCGGCGACCGGCGGACGGGTGCCGAGCAGGTTGCTCGCCCCGGTCACCGCCACGACGCGGGTGCGCTCGGAGATGACGTCGAGCGTGGAGAGGTCCAGCTCGGCCGTCGTGGGGTCCAGCCGTAGCCAGCGGACGGTCGCACCGACGGACTCGGCCGCGACGACCCAGGGCCGGACGTTGCAGTCGTGGTCGAGCTCGGTGACGACGACCTCGTCATCCGGGCCCCACCCCTTCGCCATCGTCCGGGCGATGTCGAAGGTCAGCTGCGTCGCGCTCCGGCCGTGCACGATGCCGCGGGGGTCGGCGCCGAGCAGGTCGGCCATCGCGCCGCGGAAGGCCGCGACGGACTCCTCGGCGCGCTGCTCGCTGAGCACGGACGTGCCGCGGTTGGACAGCGGTCCGGTGAGCGTGCGGACGATCGCCTCGCCGACGACGGCGGGCGTCTGCGTCCCGCCCGGTCCGTCGAAGTGAGCGATCCCCGAGGTGAGGGACGGGAACGCGGTGCGCAGCGCGGCGACGTCGAGGGGCATGGGTCGATCATGCAGGTCGGCGCCGCCGCGCGACAGGGTGGTCCGCTCAGCTGCTCACAGCCGCCGCGAGCCGACCCAGGGTCTCCTCGAGCTGCCCCTCCTCGACGAGCGGGAAGCCCACCTTGTCGAGGAGCGCCTTGTCGGTCACGGCGCTCCAGTCGTAGGTGTGCGTCACGAGCGTGCTGTCGGGACCCTGCGGCTCCAGCTCCCACAGCCACTCCCAGCCGGGCGGCTCGGTGCCGGCGGGGGCGGTCTTCCAGCCGACCATCTTGTTCGGGTCGAAGGCGGTGACGTGGTTGTCGGTCTGGTAGTCGCCACCCATGTGGTCCCCGGACATGTTCATCCGGAACACGTCGCCGACGGCCTGGATCCGGTCGGTCTTCTCGTCCGACCGGACGAAGCCGGACCCGTCGAGCTCTGCGTGCCGCTCGGGGTTGGTCAGCACCTCGAAGACGTCCTTGGCGGGCGCGTCGATGGTGCGCTGGACGGTGATCCTCTGCTCCTGTGCCATGCCTCGACGACACCACGCGAAGCCGGTCGGTGTCCACCCCTGCGGCGTGTCAGGCTGGAGCCATGTCCGAGCACCTGATGGTCTTCCCCGACCGTGACGACGCCGAGCGCATCGCCGACGACCTGCGTGACGAGGGTTTCACCGAGGTCCGCGTCGTCCGCGAGGCCCTCGCGGGTGAGGACGACGGCGAGGACCACGAGTGGGCCGTGCACGTGCGCGAGGAGATGGTCGGCGACGACGGTGGCGCTGTGGCCCACGGGCTGCGCGAGCGCTTCGCGGCGCTGGCCGAGGAGTTCGACGGGTGGTACGACCCGGAGCCGGCGACCGGCGCGTGACCCGACCTGCGTGAGGGGGCTCGTCGCGGGCCGAGTTTGCGTCCGTGGGCCACCCCCGTGTCACGATACGATGAAGAACTCCCCACGGATGGCTCCCGCTCGTCCACGGGTCCCGGACGTCGGAGGTAGGACCAGTTGGTACCTGAGAGCGAGACCGGGCCCAGCCGTGCCCTGGGGGAACGCGCCCGCATCTCGCGGCGCAAGGCGCTGCAGACCCGCAGGTACTACACGCTGACGGCCGCGAGCACGCTCGTCCCCGGCCTCGGCCTGATCCGCACCCGGCGGCGCACCGGCATCGCGATCCTCACCGGCTTCGTCATCGCCCTCCTGGCCGCGCTCGGCTGGATGCTGACGAAGGGGGTGACCTCCTCGGTCATCAGCGTCGGGGTGAGCCGTCGCGCCCTGATGGTGCTCATCCCGCTCGTCGTCGTCGGCGCTCTCGTGTGGATCTGGGGGATCATCACCACCGCTCGCGACAACCTGCCGGAGGGCACGCGGGGGCGATCCAAGGTGGCGATGGTCGTCTTCGCCGCGTTCGCCTCGATCCTGGTCTTCGCGCCGGCCGCGCAGTCGGTCCGGTACGCCGTCATCCAGCGCTCCGTCATCGGCACGGTCTTCGAGAAGTTCCGCCCGGACGGCGCGGCCGCTCCCGTCGAGGGCGAGGACCCGTGGGCCGGCACCGAGCGGGTCAACATCATGCTCGTCGGGTCCGACGCCGGCCAGGACCGCGACGGCATCCGTCCGGACTCGGTCATGGTCGCGAGCGTGGACACCCAGACAGGTGAGACCGTCCTCTTCGGCATCCCCCGCAACCTGCAGAACATCCCCTTCTCCCCGGACAACCCGCTGTCGAAGCAGTACCCGGAGGGGTTCAACTGCGGCGACGAGTGCCTCATGGAGTACGTCTGGACCCTGGGCCGCGACAACGCCGCGCTCTTCCCGGGTGACCCCAACCCGGGGCTGACGGTGACCAAGGACGCGGCCTCGCAGGTCCTCGGGCTCGACATCGACTACACGACCGTCATCAACCTCGAGGGCTTCACCCAGCTCGTCGACGCGATGGGCGGCGTCGAGATCGACGTCAAGGAGCGGGTGTGCATCGGCTGCCACCTCGATCCCGGTGGCAACGTCGTGGGCACGACGGGCTACATCGAGCCGGGCATCCAGCGCCTCGACGGCTACCGGGCCCTGTGGTACTCGCGCTCCCGCGCGGAGTCCGCCGACGGTGACTTCTCCCGGATGCGGCGCCAGCGCTGCATGGTGGGTGCGCTGCTCAACCAGGTCAACCCGACCTCGATGCTCGTGCGCTACCCGGCGCTGGCCAAGACCCTGCGCGACAACGTCAAGGTCGACATCCCGCAGCAGGACCTCTCGGCCTGGGCCGAGCTCGTCCTGCGCATCCAGGAGGGGGGCTCGATCAAGTCGCTGCCGCTCACCAACCAGAACATCGACGTCAACCACCCGGACTACGTGAAGATCCACCAGATGGTCCAGAAGGCGGTCGACCCGCCGGAGGCCACGCCCGGGAAGAAGAAGCCGTCGGCGACCCCGTCGTCCACGACGACCACCCCGACGCCCTCGTCGAGCACCTCCACCGGTGACGAGCTGAGCGACATCACCTCGACCTGCTGAGTACCGAGCCGCCGGGCCCCGTCACCGGCGGTGCCGCTCCGGGTGGGATGGGAGGATGAGGCATGGAGCTTCACCACGTCCGGGCCTTCCTCGCGGTCGCCGAGGAGCTGCACTTCGGTCGCGCGGCCCAGCGTCTCCACATGGCCCAGCCGCCGCTGAGCCGGACGATCAAGCAGCTCGAGCGCAGCCTCGGCAGCGCCCTCTTCGACCGCACGACGAGGTGCCGTCGCCGCCCGGGCCGGGCACCAAGCGGATGTTCGCGGGAGGCCGGGTGCACTCCCTTCGTCCCCTGCGGATGGGTGAGCAGGCGACGCGCCGCACCTGGGTGACCGGCTCGCGCGAGGTCGAGGGTCGTTCCGGCACACTGCGGTTCGTCTCCGTGCGCACCGAGGTGAGCCAGGCCGACGAGGTGGCGGTCGTCGAGGACAACGACATCGTCTACCGCGCCGCCGGCTCCGCCCTGGAGGTACCCGTCGGGACCCTCGACGCGCAGCCCGCGCCGGTGGCGGGTCCCACCTTGCGGTTCCGCGCCGACGAGGTCGCGCTCATGCGCTTCTCCGCGCTGACGTACAACGCGCACCGCATCCACTACGACCTTGGCTGGTGCGCCGTCGAGGGGTACGAGGGCCTCGTCGTCCACGGCCCGCTCCAGGCACTGCTCATGGGTGAGCTCGTGCGTCGGCAGGGCGCCGGGCTGCTCGGCCGCGTCTTCGACTACCGCCTCGTGGCGCCCCTCGTGGGCACCCAGACGGTGACCGCTGCCCCGGCAGGAGTCGACGAGGAGGGAGCCGACGAGGCCGGGTCCGTCGACGACGCGGTGCGCGTGCTCGACGTCCACGGGCGCACCACCGCGAGTGCGACCCTGTCCCGGACGACCGACGGAGGTACCCGATGACCGCGCAGACCAGCGAGCCGCTCCCGGACGTCATCGAGCCCGAGGTGCTCCTCGACGTCGCCGACGGCGTCGCCACGATCACCATCAACCGCCCCCGTCGCAAGAACGCCGTGACGACCGCCTCCTGGGAGCTCCTCGGGGAGGTCGTCGAGGCCGTGCGCGTCGACCCGGAGGTCCGGGCCGTCGTCCTGTGCGGCACCGGTGGCGACCTGTGCGCCGGCTCCGACCTCGGCGGACCGCCCGACCCCCGCCACGCCCTCACCCGGATGCGTGCGCTGGGTGACATCGCGGCCACGCTCTACGAGCTGCCCAAGCCGGTCGTCGCCAGGATCGACGGGGTCGCGGTCGGCGCTGGCTGCAACCTCGCCCTCGGCTGCGACCTCGTCGTCGCGACCCCGCGCTCACGCTTCTCGCAGATCTTCGCCAAGCGCGGGCTGTCGGTCGACTTCGGTGGCACCTGGCTGCTGCCCCGCATCGTCGGGATCCAGCAGGCCAAGCGACTGGCCCTGACCGGTGAGATCATCGAGGGGCCGGAGGCGGAGCGGCTCGGCCTGGTCACCTGGCTGAAGGAGCCCGACGAGATCGACGAGTTCGTCGAGGATCTCGCCGCCGGGCTGGCCGCAGGCCCACCGATCGCCCTCGCCCAGACCAAGGAGATGCTGCACGCCGGCAGCGGCTCGTCCCTGCGCGAGGCGCTGGAGCGCGAGGCCGTCGCCCAGGTCGTCAACCAGGGCACCGACGGGCCGGTCGCCAAGCAGGCCTTCCTCGACAAGACCGAGCCGGTCTTCGAGGGCCGCTGGCGCCTGTAGGCCCCCCGACCGCTCACCCGACCGATCCCCCTTCGTCCCCACCCCCAGGAGCACGCAGTGACCTCGACCCGCATCCGGACCCGATTCACCGAGCTCTTCGGCATCGACCACCCCGTCGTCCAGGGCGGCATGCAGTGGGTCGGCCGGGCCGAGCTCGTCGCGGCCGTCGCCGAGGCCGGCGCCCTCGGCATGCTCACCGCCCTCACCCAGCCGACGCCGGAGGCCCTCGCGGCGGAGATCGCCCGCACGCGGGAGATGACCGACCGGCCCTTCGGCGTCAACCTGACGATCCTGCCGACGATCACCCCACCGCCGTACGACGAGTACCGGCAGGCGATCGTCGAGGGCGGCGTGCGCATCGTCGAGACGGCGGGCAACCTGCCGGCCGAGCACGTCGAGGCATTGCAGCCGCACGGAGTGAAGATCGTGCACAAGTGCACGACGGTCCGGCACGCGCTCAAGGCGCAGGCGCTCGGGGTGGACGCGGTGAGCATCGACGGCTTCGAGTGCGCGGGGCACCCCGGCGAGGACGACGTGCCCGGTCTCGTGCTCATCCCGCGGGCGGCCGACGCGCTGACGATCCCCTTCATCGCCTCCGGAGGCTTCGGCGACGGGCGGGGTCTGGCTGCGGCCCTCGCCCTGGGCGCCGACGGCATCAACATGGGCACGCGGTTCATGGCGACGGTCGAGGCGCCGGTGCACGACAACGTCAAGCAGGCGGTCGTCGCCGGTGACGAGCACGCCACAGAGCTGATCCTCCGCCAGCTGCGCAACACCTCCCGGGTGGCGAGCAACGCCGTGAGCCGCGAGGTCGTCGCGCGACTGGAGGCGGGGGCCGACTTCGCCGACGTGCGCGAGCTCGTGGCCGGCGCCCGCGGCCGAGGCGTGTACGAGACCGGTGACCTCGACGCGGGCATCTGGAGCGTCGGCCTCGTCCAGGCACTCGTCACGGACGTCCCGACCGTGGCGGAGCTCGTCGATCGCATCGTCGACGACGCCGCCGGGGTGATCGCCGAGCGGCTGTCCGGGCTCCTCGTGACCGAGCCGGCGGGGGTCTGATCGTGGCAGCCTCCCGGGTCGCCGAGGTCGCGGCCGCGCAGACCATGCTCTTCGTGCCCGGAGACCGCCCGGAGCGGTTCGCCAAAGCGGTGGACTCCGGTGCGGACGTGGTCGTCGTCGACCTCGAGGACGACGTCGCGGCGCTCGCGCCGCACGTCGACGTGGTGCTGCTGCCCAAGGCGCAGGACCCGTCCGTGGTGTCCGAGCTCGTCGCCCGCCTGCGCCGGGAGCGTCCGGACGCCGGCGTGCTCGCGCTGGTCGAGACCGCCGCGGGGGTGCTCGCCGCAGCTGCGACCGCGGCGGTGCCGGGCGTCGTGCGCCTGGCCTTCGGCAACTTCGACCTCGCGACGGAGCTGGGGCTCCACCCGGACGACCGCGACACGCTGCGCTCGCTGCGCACCCAGCTCGTCGTGGCCGCCGCGGCGGCCGGTCTGCCCGCGCCGGTCGACGGGGTGAGCGGCGCCATCGACGACGCCGCGGCGATCGAGGCGGACACGCGCGACGCGCTCCGCGGTGGGTACGCCGCGAAGCTGTGCATCCACCCGCGGCAGGTGCCCGTCGTGGCGGCGGCACTCGCCCCCTCGGCGCAGGAGGTGGCGTGGGCGCAGCGGGTCGTCGAGGCCTGGGAGTCCGCGACCTCCGGGGCGGTGGCGCTCGACGGCACGATGGTCGACAAGCCGGTCGTCGACCGGGCCCGCCGGGTCCTCGGGGCGGCCGGGCGCGGCCGACCCTGACCCGGCCCTTCACGGCAGAGAGTTGAGCGGAATAGACTCAACTCTGGAGAGGTTGCTCCCAGCAGAGACCCCCACCAGCCGTGAAGGAGACCCATGGAGCTCAAGCCGACCGCCAAGGTGGCCGAGGCGATCGCCCTCGCGCAGCGCGCCGCGCAGACCGAGGGGCACCCGGAGATCACCCCCGCCCACCTCGTGAGCGCCCTCGTGCGCCTCGACACCCCGCAGTGCGACACCCTCCTGCAGGCCGCCGGGACCGGCGCCGCCCACGTCCTGGGCCAGGCCGACCGGGCCGTGGCGGCGCTGCCGACCACGAGCGGTGCCGCGGCCTCCCCTTCGCTCGGCCGGGAGGCGCTGGCCGTCCTGCAGCAGGCCGACACCCTCATGCGGGCGAAGGGGGACACCCACCTCGCCCTCGACCTGCTCCTCCTCGCGCTCGCCGAGGGCGGCCACCTCGCGGCGGTCGAGAAGCGCGGTGCCGCCGACATGGAGGCGAAGATCGACGAGCTGCGCGGTGGACGCAAGGTCACCTCCGAGACCCCGAGCGAGGGTGGCGAGTCGCTCGAGCAGTACGGCACCGACCTCACCCAGGTCGCCCGTGACGGCAAGCTCGACCCGGTCATCGGTCGCGACGCCGAGATCCGCCGCGTCGTCCAGGTGCTCTCTCGTCGGACGAAGAACAACCCCGTGCTCATCGGCGAGCCCGGCGTCGGCAAGACCGCCGTCGTCGAGGGCCTGGCCCAGCGCATCGTCGACGGCGACGTGCCCGAGTCGCTGAGGGACAAGCGGCTCGTCAGCCTCGACCTCGCGGCCATGGTCGCGGGTGCGAAGTACCGGGGTGAGTTCGAGGAGCGGCTCAAGGCGGTGCTCGAGGAGATCAAGAGCAGCGACGGGCAGATCATCACCTTCATCGACGAGCTGCACACGGTCGTCGGCGCCGGCGCCACCGGCGAGGGCGCGATGGACGCGGGCAACATGCTCAAGCCGATGCTCGCCCGCGGCGAGCTGCGGCTGGTCGGCGCGACGACGCTCGACGAGTTCCGTGAGCACATCGAGAAGGACCCGGCGCTGGAGCGACGCTTCCAGCAGGTCTTCGTCGGCGAGCCGAGCGTCGAGGACACCGTCGCGATCCTGCGCGGCCTCAAGGAGCGCTACGAGGCCCACCACAAGGTCGAGATCGAGGACACCGCGCTCGTCGCGGCCGCGGCCCTGTCCGACCGGTACATCAGCGGTCGGCAGCTGCCCGACAAGGCGATCGACCTCGTCGACGAGGCGGCCTCGCGGCTGCGCATGGAGATCGACTCCAGCCCGGTCGAGATCGACGAGCTCTCCCGCGCCGTCGACCGGCTGAAGATGGAGGAGCTGCACCTCGCCCGGGAGAGCGACGACGCGTCGAAGGAGCGCCTGGAGCGGCTGCGCCAGGACCTCGCCGACAAGAGCGAGGAGCTCGCCGGGCTCACCGCGCGGTGGGAGGCGGAGAAGACCGGCCTCAACGCCGTCGGTGACCTCAAGGCGCGGCTCGACGACCTGCGCACCCAGGCCGACCGGCTGCAGCGCGAGGGTGACTACGAGGGGGCGTCGCGCCTGATGTACGGCGACATCCCCGCGCTGGAGGCCGAGCTCGCGCAGGCCAGCGAGGCCGAGGCCAACCGCGACGACGACCTCATGGTCAAGGAGCGCGTCGGGGCCGACGACATCGCCGAGGTCATCTCCGCGTGGACCGGCATCCCGGCCGGGCGCCTGCTCCAGGGCGAGACGGAGAAGCTGCTGAGCATGGAGTCGATCATCGGCTCACGCCTCATCGGCCAGACCGCGGCCGTGCGGGCCGTCTCCGACGCGGTGCGCCGCTCGCGGGCCGGCATCGCCGACCCGAACCGGCCGACCGGCTCCTTCCTCTTCCTCGGCCCGACCGGTGTCGGCAAGACGGAGCTGGCCAAGTCGCTCGCGGACTTCCTCTTCGACGACGAGCGTGCGATGGTGCGCATCGACATGTCGGAGTACGCCGAGCGGCACGCGGTCGCGCGCCTCATCGGTGCGCCTCCCGGCTACGTCGGGTACGAGGAGGGCGGCCAGCTCACCGAGGCCGTGCGGCGCCGTCCGTACTCCGTCGTGCTCCTCGACGAGGTGGAGAAGGCGCACCCCGAGACCTTCGACATCCTGCTGCAGGTGCTCGACGACGGCCGCCTGACCGACGGCCAGGGGCGCACGGTGGACTTCCGCAACGTCATCCTCGTGATGACCTCCAACCTCGGCAGCCAGTTCCTCACGGACCCGCTCATCGAGCAGGAGGCGCGACGCGAGTCGGTCATGGGCCTCGTGCGGCAGTCCTTCAAGCCGGAGTTCCTCAACCGGCTCGACGAGATCGTCATCTTCGACGCGCTGACCCGTGACGAGCTCGGCCACATCGTCGAGCTGCAGGTGCGTGAGCTCACCACCCGCCTGGCCGACCGGCGGATCGGGCTCGAGGTCACCCTGGCCGCGCGCGAGTGGCTCGCCGAGACCGGGTACGACCCCGCCTACGGCGCCCGACCGCTGCGTCGCCTGGTGCAGAAGGAGATCGGTGACCGGCTGGCCACCGCCCTGCTCGCCGGTGACGTGCGCGACGGCTCGACCGTCGTCGTGGACGTCGATGACGAAGGGGGGCGGCTCTCCCTTCGCTGAGGGCCGAACCGCCGGCACGGTCGACGAGGGCCCACGGACCAGGAGTCCGTGGGCCCTCGTGGCTCACGCGAGGACGTCGACGCCGGCGTGGTCGGCGATGCGCTCGGACAGGTCCGCGAGGTGTGCTCGCCGGTCACCCCACGTGCGGGTGATCATCGTCAGCCGGGAGGTCAGGTGCCCGACCGGGTGCTCAGCGGTGACCCCGATGCCTCCGTGCATCTGGATGGCCTCCTGGCCGACGAGCCGGGCTGCCCTGTCCACGACGACCAGGGCGCGCAGGACGGTGTCGACGTCGAGGGGTGACTCGTCGACCACCATCGCGGCGTAGAGCGTCGCGCTGCGGGCCAGCTCCAGCTCGGCGTACATGTCGGCGGCCCGGTGGGTCAGGGTCTGGAAGCTGGCGAGGCTGCGGCCGAACTGGGTCCGGGTGCGCAGGTACTCCGTCGTGAGGCGCAGGGCTTCGTCCATGGCGCCGATCGCCTCGGCGCACAGGACCGTGTGGCCGGAGGCGAGCGCCTCACGGAGCGCGGTGTCGGCGGCCGGCCCCTGCCCGAGCAGGGTCGCAGGGGTGGCGTCGAGCACGACCTCCTGCGTGGTCGCACCCGTGGTCGACACGAGGAAGACCCCGGTCCCCGCGTCCGTGGCTGCCGTGACGACCAGGTGGGTCGCGGACGGGGCGTAGCGCACGGGCGACTTGGTGCCGGTGAGGGTCCACGCACCGTCGGCGCCGGTCGCGGTGACGTCGGTCGGGACGGGGGACCACGCGCGCATCGGCTCGGCGAGCGCGGGAACCGCCAGGACCTCTCCTGACGACAGGCCGGCGAGGACCTCGCGGCGGACCTCGTCGGTGGCGAGGGAGCGGACGAGCGACCCGGCGACGACCGTCTCGGCGAGCGGTACCTGCACTCGGGACCGGCCGACCTCGGTGGCGGCGGCGGCGAGGTCGGCGAAACCGGCGCCTACCCCTCCGTCCTCCTCGGACCAGAGCAGAGCCGGCACGCCTGTCTCGACCAGACCCGACCAGACGGTCTCGTCATGGTGAGCAGGGGCGGCGGAGTCGCCGCGCTCGGCCGCAGGGGAGCCGTGGCGGCGCAGCACGCCGCGGACGGCATCGGCCAGGGCACGTTGCTCGTCGGTGGGGGTGAAGTCCATGGGTCAGCCCTTCAGTCCGAGGATGGTCGCGGCCACGATGCCGCGCTGGACCTCGCTGGATCCGCCGTAGATCGTCGCCTTGCGGTAGTTGAGGTAGGTGGGGACGCTGCGCGCGGCCCAGGCCGGCACGGAGTCGAGCTCGTCCCAGACCAGGCCCATCGGGCCGCTGATGTCCACCGCCAGCTCGAGGACCTCCTGCTGGAGCTGGGAGCCGCACAGCTTGAGGATCGAGGACGCCGGGTTGGGCCGGCCGTCCTCCGAGGTGCCCGAGACCCGCACGACGGTCAGCTCGAGCGCCATGAGCCGCGACTCGAGGTCGGCGAATCGCGCGGCCGTGCCCGGGTCGTCGAGGAGGGTGCCGTCGCCGAGGCGCACCTGTCGAGCGTGCTCCTTGAGCTCGACGAGCCAGCGCTTGACGAGCCCGGTGTTGGCGACGCCCACGCGCTCGTTGCCCAGCAGGAACTTCGCGTAGTCCCAGCCCTTGTTCTCCTCGCCGACGAGCTGGTCGGCCGGTACGCGGACGTTGTCGAAGAAGACCTCGTTGACCTCTTGGCCCCCGTCGAGCGTGCGGATCGGCCGGACCGTCACCCCCTCGCTGCGCATGTCGAGCAGCAGGAAGGAGATCCCGGCCTGCTTCTTGGGTGCCGCGGGGTCGGTGCGGACGAGGGCGAACATCCAGTCGGCGTGCTGCGCGAGGGTCGTCCAGGTCTTCTGGCCGTTGACGACGTACACGTCACCGTCGCGCACAGCGGTCGTGCGCAAGGACGCGAGGTCCGACCCGGCACCCGGCTCGGAGAACCCCTGGCACCACCAGATCTCGGCGGTGGCCGTCTTGGGGAGGAACCTCTGCTTGAGCTCCTGGGACCCGAAGGTCGCGATGACCGGCCCCACCATCGACGCGTTGAAGGGGAGCGGCGGCGGGACACCCGCTGCCTGCAGCTCGGTGTTCCAGATGTGCTTCTGCAACGCGGTCCAGTCCTGACCGCCCCACTCCGTCGGCCACCCGGGCGTGGCGAGACCCGCCTCGGCGAGGGCTGCCTGACTGCGTCGGATGTCCTCTGGTCCAAGTTTCTCGCCCGCCCCGACCTTGTCGCGGAGATCCTGGGGGAAGGTCGTCGTGAAGTACTCACGCAGCCGTTGCTGGAAGGCCGAGTCGTCGGCTGAGAGGCGTCGATGCATGGGGTCAGGCTAGTCGGGACGACCTCCGGTTGCTGGCAGGGTGGACCCGTGCGACCACGCCATCACGTCCTCGTCGTCGGGGGCGGCATCGCCGGCCTCGCGCTCGCCGCGGCCCTCGACCCGCGCCGGGTGCATGTCACTCTCGTCGAGGAACGCCCCGAGCGGGCCGGGCACGGCACCGTCCTCGCCCTGTGGCGCGGCGGCCGATCGGCCCTCGACGACCTCGGGGTCGGCGAGACGGTCCGGCGCACCGCGCTGCCGGTCGAGCGGGCCGCGCTCCGCTCGGCGGACGGCGCCCCCCTCGTCGCCCGCCGCGACCTGCCGTTGTGGTTCGTCCCGCGCCGCGATCTCGTGACGGCGCTCGAGGCGGGGATCCCCCCTTCGGTCACGCGCACGACCCGGCAGGTCACCGACCCGCGCGCGCTCGCCGCGGAGGTCGGCGCCGACCTCGTCGTCGGGGCCGACGGGGTGCGCTCGGTCTGCCGGCAGCAGGCCTTCGAGGGCAGCGCGCCGGTCGTCACGGAGTGGATCGCGCTGCGCGGCCACCTGCCCGGACCGCCGACGACGAGCGCCACGGAGTGGTGGGGGCCGGACGGCCTCTTCGGGACGACGCCCGGCCCACAGGGCGCTGCGTGGTTCTGCGCGGTACGCGCCGACCACCGGGGCGTCACCGTCGACCCGGCGGAGGCGGTCGCCGCCGCGCGGGGCCACTTCGGTGACTGGGACCTCACGGTCCGCGACGTCCTGGCCCGCGTCGGCGATGCCGCGGACGTCCAGCGGGTGCTCCTCGCGCCGCCGATGCGCACGATCGTCGACGACGGCCTCGTCCTCGTCGGCGACGCCGCGCACGCGATGAGCCCCAACCTCGGCCGCGGCGCCAACGAGGCGCTCCGGGACGCGGTCGTCCTCGCCGAGGAGATCCACCGCCGGGGGACGAAGGGAGCCCCCCTCGCCTACAGCAGACGCCGCCACGCCTCCGGCCAGGTCCTGCGGCTCACCGCGACCGTCGCCCTCCGGGCGGCGACGAGCCGCCGCGGCCGCGGTGTGCGCGACCGAGCGCTGCGCCTCGTGCCCTAGTCTCTGGCGCGTGGACCACGACCACCTGGACGTCGCGCGCGAGCGCGTGCGCCTCCACCTGTCGCGAGGGCTCTACGACGCGGCGCTCCAGGACGTCGAGCAGGCCCTGGCGAGCGCCCCGGACGACGCCGAGCTGCAACGCCTGCGCGTCGTCGCCCTCCTCGACTCCGGTCGCTCGCAGTGGGCCCTCGACGCGGCCAACCACGCGCTCGTCGCCGACCCTGACGACTCGACCCTGCACCTCCTCGCGTCGATGGCCCTGTCGCGACTCGGCCACCACGGCGACGCCGTCGCGGCTGGCCCCCTTCGATGGCCGCGACCCTCACGCCAGGGCCCACCTCACCCGGGCCCACCACGGCCGCGCCTGACCGCTCCCACGAGGGCCTTGACTGGAGCTCCGCCGAGGGGGAGATGGGCGACATCTCCCCGCAGCCGATGTACGTCGGGGGCATGCAGCAGGTCAAGGCGCGGCTCGACGCGGCCTTCCTCGCCCTCCTTCGCCATCCGGGGCTGCGCAAGGCCTACGGCACGTCGCTCAAGGGCGGCATCCTGCTCTACGGTCCGCCCGGCTGCGGCAAGACCTTCATCGGCCGCGCCCTGGCAGGCGAGCTCGGCGCCGGCTTCGTCAACGTCGGGATCAGCGACGTCCTCGACATGTACACGGGCCGGTCCGAGCGCAATGTCTCGGAGATCTTCGAGTTCGCCCGCTCGCACGCGCCGACGGTCGTCTTCCTCGACGAGCTCGACGCCATCGGCGCCAAGCGCGCGACGACGCACAACAGCGGCCTGCGCACGGTCGTCAACCAGCTGCTCATGGAGATGGACGGGGTCGAGGCCGACAACGAGGGCGTCTTCGTCGTCGGCGCGACCAACCAGCCGTGGGACGTCGACGCGGCCCTGCGCCGCCCCGGCCGACTCGACCGCACGCTCTTCGTCGCCCCGCCCGACGAGGAGGCGCGGGCCGCGATCTTCCGCCACCACCTCACCGACCGACCCGTCGAGGGCGTCGACGTCGCCTGGCTCGCGCGCCGGTCGCAGGGCCTCTCGGGCGCCGACATCGCGCACGTCTGCGCGACCGCCACCGAGTTCGCGCTCATGGAGGGCGCGCGCACCGGGACGATGCGCTGGATCGGCATGGCCGACCTCAAGCGCTCGCTCGGGGAGGTGCGCCCCTCCACCGGGCCATGGTTCACGTCCGCGCGCAATGTCGTGGAGTTCGCCAACGTCGATGGTGCCTACGACGAGCTGCGGGACTGGATGCGCAAGAACAAGGTGCGTTGACCCGGGTCACGTCCGCACCGGGACCGGTGCCCGCAGCGGTTAGGTTGGCCGACATGCGACGACGACTCCTGGTGGCCGCCGTGCCCCTCGCCCTGGCACTGCCGGCCGGCTGCTCGGCCTTCGAGGACGCAGCCCCGCCCGCAGAGGCCCTCGAGACGGCGCGCACGGCCTTCGTCGACGCCGGTGCGGTCGGCTTCGACCTCAAGCAGTCCGCCATCCCCAAGGGGCGCGACGGCGTGTCCGCGGCGGACGGCTCGGGCATCGTCGACACGACCACGCCCAAGTTCCAGGGAGAGGTCACCGGGGTCATCCGGGGCAACTCCGCAGGCGTCGAGATCATCGCCGTCGACGACAAGACGTGGATGTCCTTCTTCACCAAGGACTTCAACCCGGTCGACATGTCCGACCTCGGCGCGCCCAACCCGGCCGAGTTCTTCCGCCCCGGCAGCGGCGTCGACCAGATCCTCGCCGGCACGACCGACGCGAGCGAAGGGGAGCGCACCCGCGCCGGCGACACCGTCCTGCAGGAGTACACCGGCAAGGTCCCGGCCGAGGACGTCCACCGACTGTTCGCGCTCGGTGAGGGCGCCGACGACTTCGACGTCACGTACGGCATCGAGCCCGAGAGCGGGGAGCTGCGCTCGGCGGAGATCACCGGCAACTTCTACGAGGAGCAGGAGACGACCTTCACGCTCAAGATCAAGGACTACGGCAAGGCCGTCGAGATCTCCGAGCCCGCGTCCTGACCGTGACGCTCGACGTCCCCGGGCGCAGCCCCCGGGCCCTGCTCGCGCTCGCCTCGACGGCGGTCGCGCTCGCCGCCGCGGACACCTACGTCGTCGTCCTCGCGCTGACCGACATGATGAACGGCGTCGGCCTCGGCCTGGACAACCTCCAGCGCGCCGCACCGATCATCTCGGGCTTCCTCCTCGGCTACGTCGCGGTCCTGCCCCTCATCGGGCGCCTCGCCGACGTCGTGAGCCGATCGCGGATCCTCCTCGGCTGCCTCGCCGTCTTCGTCGTCGGCTCAGGCATCACCGCGCTCGCGGTCGACCTCGACGTGCTCGTCGTCGGCCGCGTCGTCCAGGGCGTCGGCGGAGGCGGCCTCGTCCCAGCGACCCTCGCGCTCGTCGCGGACCTCTGGCCGCCGGGACGCCGGGGGATGCCGCTCGGCGTCGTCGGCGCGGTCCAGGAGCTCGGCTCGGTCCTCGGCCCCCTGCTCGGGGCAGCGGTCCTCGCCGTCGCGGACTGGCGGGCGATCTTCTGGCTCAACGTCGTGCTCGGCCTGGTCCTCTGGGTCGCGATCGCGTCGATCACCCGGGTGGCGCCCTTCGAGACGGCCGCGGGCGGCCTCCTCAGGGAGCGGGGGAGTCCGGCTGCGGGCGGCCTCCTCAGGGAGCGGGGGAGTCCGGCTGCGGGCAGGGAGCGGGGGAGGCGTACTGGGACGGTCGTCCTCGGGGTCGTCACCGTCGGCCTGCTCTGGCTGACGCTCGCGGCCCCCGCGGTGCTCGCCACGGACGTCTACCTCGGGGTGCCGTTCGTCCCCTTCGTCGGCGACCGCCGGGTGCTCACGCCGGTCGGTGCGCTGACCGCGGCCCTCGCCGTGCTCCTGCTCGTCCGCACCGCCCGCCTCTGGTGGGCGCCGCTGCGCGACAGCGACCTCCCGGGCGCGCTGCTCCTCGGGACGGCACTCGGGAGTGTCGTGCTCACCTTCAGCTCGGCGGACCCCGAGAGCGAGGTCGTCGGCCCGCTCGGCTACGCGCTGCTGCCCGTCGCGGTCGTCGCCGTGCTGCTCTACGTCGTCCGGCACCGCACGGCCGGAGCGCCGCTCGTCCCGCGGGGCACGGTCCGCGGCCGCACGGGCTGGTCGCTGCTCGTCTCGCTCGCCGTGGGGGTGGCCCTCGTCGCGGTCGTCGTCGACGTGCCGCTCTTCTCCCGCCTGACGACGGAGGGCTCGCAGACCGACGCGGCGATGGAGCTCGTGAAGTTCCTCGTCGCCGTCCCGGTCGGCGCCCTCCTCGGTGGGTGGGTGCTGCGCTGGGTCGGCGACGGTCTGGCCGCCGGCGTCGGGCTCACCCTCGCCGCCGTCGGGCTGCTGCTCATGTCGGGCTGGGAGCGCGGGTCGCTCGCCGAGCTCACCTCGACCCTCACCCTCGCGCTCGTCGGGCTCGGGCTCGGCATGGCGCTCGCGCCGGTCAACGACGCCGCGCTCGCGGACTCGCCCCAGGACGTCCACGGCACCGCCTCGAGCCTCGTGGTCGTCGCCCGCATGGTCGGGATGGTCGTCGGGCTCGCGCTGCTCACCGGTGTCGGCCTGCACCGCTACTACGCGGCCGTCGAGGCGCTGCCGCGCGAGCAGCAGACGAGCGGCCGGGCGCTGCTCGACGCCGCGCTGCTGCAGGTGCACACGGTCTTCGTCGGGGCCGCCGGTGCCGCCGCGGTGGGCGCGCTGCTCGCCTTCGTCTTCCTCGGCATCCGGCGGCGCGAGGGCTCAGGCTCGTTGGCGCGCGGGTTCGGCGTCGAGGAGTAGCTCGATCTTGTCGGCGACCACCGCAGGGACCTCGAGCAGGACCATGTGGCCGGTGCGCGGCACCATCCAGAAGTCGGCCCCCGGGATGCCGGCGGCCAGCCGCCGGCCGGCGGAGACCGGGGTGAGCCGGTCCATCCCGCCCGTCACGACGACCGTGCGCACGTCCGCGAAGGGGGCGAGGTGCTTGCGGAAGTCGAGCTCGCCGATCGCGCGGTGCCAGTCGGAGACGACATTGGCCCGGGTGCGCGTGGTCATCCGCATCGTCGTCCGCACGGCGACCGGGTCGGGGTCCGGACCGAAGAGGTTGGCTGCCGTGAGCCGCGCCGTGGAGGGCAGCCCGCGGGCCTTGGCCGGCAGACGGCCGAGCAGCCCCATGGCGAGGGCCTCGCCCCGGATCGCCCGCCGGTCGAGGTGCGCGGCGGTGCCGACCAGGGCGACGCCACGGACGCGGCGGCGCACCAGCTCGGGGTCGACCTGGGCCATCGCCATGATCGTCATGCCGCCCATCGAGTGGCCACCGAGGACGACATCGCCCTCCGGCGCGGTCTCCGCGATGACCTCACGCAGCGTGACCCCGAGGTCCAGGAGGGAGACGCGGCGGTCCCGGCCCGGCGTCGACCGGCCGTGGCCCGGCTGGTCGTAGGTGATGACCCTCAGGTGGGGGCGCCGGCGCTGCAGCTCGGCGACGACCGGTTCCCACACCTCGGTCGTCGAGCACCAGCCGTGGGCGAGGACGAGCGTCGGGCCCTCGGGACGGTCGCCGGCCGCCGGGTGGTCGAGGACCGCGATGCGCGCCCCGTCAGGGGCGGCGACCGTGAGGCGACGGGCCGTCGAGGTCACGCAGGGCTCCCCGGGTCGCCGTCGAGCCCGACGATGACCGGCGCGTGGTCGCTCGCGCCCTTGCCCTTGCGCTCCTCGCGGTCGATCGAGGCGCCCGTGACGCGGTCGGCGAAGGACGGCGACCCGAGGATGAAGTCGATGCGCATGCCGCGCTTCTTGGGGAAGGCGAGCTGCTGGTAGTCCCAGTAGGTGTAGGTACCCGGCCCGGGGGTGTGGGGGCGGACGACGTCGACGAAACCGGACTCGAGGAAGGCGTTGAAGGCGGCCCGCTCCGGCGGCGAGACGTGGGTCTTGTCGGCGAAGTACGCCATCGACCACACGTCCTCGTCCTGCGGCGCGACGTTCCAGTCGCCGCACAGCGCCGTCGGGGTCCCGTCGGCGCTCCACTCGCTCGCGCGCTGCCGCAGCTGCTCGAGCCAGGAGAGCTTGTAGGCCATGTGCGGGTCGTCGAGGGTGCGACCGTTGGGGACGTAGAGCGACCACACGCGCACGCCCCCGCACGTCGCGCCGATCGAGCGCGCCTCGGGCGCGAGCGGATCGCCGAACCCGGGGTCACCGTCGAACCCGATCGAGACGTCCTGCAGGCCGACCCTGGAGAGGATCGCCACGCCGTTCCACTGGTTCAGGCCGTGGTGGGCGACCTCGTAGCCCAGGGCGGTGAAGCGGTCGAAGGGGAACTGCTCCTCCCTGGCCTTGGTCTCCTGGATGGCGAGCACGTCGACGTCGCTGCGCTGCAGCCAGGCCTCGACGCGGTCGACGCGGGAGCGGATGGAGTTGACGTTCCAGGTCGCGATACGCACGGCGCCACCCTAGCCGGGCGCCTTGGCCTGCCCCGCGGGTGAGCGCGGCCTGACACCATGGGCCCATGGCCATGCGACCCCTCGTCGAGATCCCCGCTGCCGACGGCACGGCCGAGGCGGTCGTCGCCCGGCCCGACGCGGACGGCACGTACCCCGGCGTCCTGCTGTGGATGGACGCCATCGGGCTGCGGCCCCGCATCGAGGAGATGGCCGACCGCATCGCCTCGTGGGGCTACATCGTGCTGGCGCCCAACACCTTCTACCGGCTCGGCTCTGCGGCAGAGATGTCGCCCCCTGCAGGTACCGACCTGACCGACCCCGAGCAGCGGGCGACCTACGGTCAGCTGAGCCTGCCGCGTGTCGCCGAGCTGACGAAGGAGCGCACCGAGGCGGACGTCGCCCCCTTCGTCGCCGCGCTGCGCGCCCTGCCCGGCGTCGCCGAGGGCCCGATCGGGACCACGGGGTACTGCATGGGGGCCAAGCACGCGACCCGGGCCGCCTGCGTCGACCCGAGCATCGCGGCCTGCGGTGGCTTCCACGGGGCGCACGTCGCCTCCGACGGGCCCGACAGCCCGCACCTGTCGCTGGGGAGCGCGCGGGCGGCCTTCGTCTACGGGCACGCCGACCGCGACGGCACGATGCCGCCGGAGATGGTCGAGCGGCTCGACGCGGCGCTCGCGGAGCACGGCCTGCAGGCGCAGACCGCGATCTACCCCGACGCCCCGCACGGCTTCACGATGAGCGACACGTCGAGCTACCAGGAGGCGGGCGCCGAGCGGCACTTCGCCGAGCTCGAGGAGCTCTTCGCGCGGACCCTGCAGGCCGGGGGAGAGCACGCATGAGCACCGCCCTCGTCACCGGTGCCACGGCCGGCATCGGCCGCGAGTTCGCGGTCCAGCTGGCCGCGCAGGGTCACGACCTCGTCCTCGTCGCCCGCGACACCGCGCGGCTGCACGACCTCGCCACCGAGCTGGGCGAGGCGCACGGGGTGCACGCCGAGGTGCTCGCGGCCGACCTGTCCGACCGTGCCCAGCTGGAGCGGGTCGCCGAGCGGCTGCGCGCCGCCGACCGGCCCGTCGACCTGCTCGTCAACAACGCGGGGTACGGGCTGGGGACCCCCTTCGTCGACACCGACGTCGAGGACGAGGAGCGCCTGCTCGACGTGCTCGTGCGCGCGGTGCTCGTCCTCAGCCACGCGGCCGCCGGCGCCATGGTCGCGCGCGGGCACGGCCGGATCATCAACGTCTCATCCGTCGCCGGCCACCTGACGAGCGGCACGTACGCCGCGGCCAAGGCCTGGGTGACGACCTTCACGGAGTCCATCGCGGCACAGCTGCGGCCGAAGGGGGTCCGCGTCACCGCGCTCCTGCCCGGCTACGTGCGCACCGAGTTCCACGAGCGCGCCGGGATCGACAAGGGCACCCGGTCCGGTCCCTTCTGGCTCGACGCGAGCGACCTCGTGCGCGCGGCGCTCGCCGACTCGGAGCGGGGTCGCGTCGTCTCCGTGCCGAGCCCGCAGTACAAGGCCGTCGTCGCGCTCGTCCGCCACCTGCCCCGGGTGCTCCTGCGCAACCCGCGCGTCACCGCGCTGCATCGCAAGGACACCCACTGACGACGGTCGACCTAAACTGGCAGGCGTGACTGACATCGCTGCCGACCGCGCCCGCCTGCTCGAGATCGTCAAGGACAAGGCCATCGTCCACGGACGCGTGACGCTGTCCTCCGGCGCGGAGGCCGACTACTACGTCGACCTGCGCCGCATCACCCTCGACGGCGAGGCCTCCCCGCTCGTCGGCCGCGTCTTGCTCGACCTCGTCGAGGACCTCGACTTCGACGCCGTCGGTGGGCTCACGCTCGGTGCCGACCCGGTCGCCACGTCGATGCTCCACGCCACTGCGGCGAAGGGGGAGCGCCTGGACGCCTTCGTCGTGCGCAAGGCGGGCAAGGCGCACGGCCTGCAGCAGCGCATCGAGGGCCCGTCGATCGCCGGGCGGCGTGTCCTGGTCGTCGAGGACACCTCGACGACCGGGAGCTCGCCGCTCGAGGCAGCCACCGCCGCCCGCGAGGCGGGCGCCGAGGTCGTCGCCGTCGCGACGATCGCCGATCGCGCGACCGGTGCGGCGGAGAAGTTCGCCGAGGCTGGCCTCGAGTACCGCCACGTCTTCGGGCTCGAGGAGCTCGGGCTCGCCTGACCCCGTGCTCCACGGCTAGGTTAGGCTCGCCTCATCAAGCCGTCCCGGTCGCACGAGGAGAGTCGAAGGTGGAGTCGCAGTTCGAGGTGACGGTCGTCGCCGTCACGGACCTCAACCCCGTGGTGCGCCGGATCACGTTGTCCGCGCCGCAGCTGCGCGACCACCGCCTGGTCGGCCCCGACGAGTACTTCGGTCTGCTCGTCCCCGGCGCCGACGGCCGGCTGCACCTGCCCGATCCCGCGTGCAGCAACGTGCGGGCTGCGATCAGCGAGATGCCCGAGGACGAGCAGCCCGGGCTGCGCTGGTACACGGTGCGCGCGCTGCGTCGCGATGTCCACGAGATCGACGTCGACATCGTCACGCACGGCGACTCCGGCCCGGGCTCCGCATGGGCGACGGCCGCCCAGGTCGGCGACAGGGCCGCGTTCCGCTCCGGGGGAGCGCTCTACTCCAGCTTCGAGCACGCGCGCCAGCTGCTCGTCGCCGACGAGACCGCGGTGCCCGCGCTGCTCGCGATCCTCGAGGAGCGCGACCGTCGCGGCCTGCCAGGCCTCGGCGCCGACATCGAGGCGCACGTCGAGGTCCCCTCCGCCGAGGTCCTGGGCGGCCTCGACGTCCCGGCCCGGGTCACGGTCCACGAGCGCGGGCACGCCGCCCCCGGGACCGCGGTCCTCACCGCACTCGTCGCCACCCCCGTCTCGACCGCGGACCTGGACCACGCGTGGCTGTGCGGCGAGTCGGGGCTGGCGACCTCCCTGCGGCGCCATCTCGTGCAGGAGGTCGGCATGGACAGGCGCGCGATCACCTTCTCCGGCTACTGGAAGCTCGGTGCCGCACGCGTCTGAGCCCTTCGAGATGGTTGCTTCGCGACCTCCTCCGGGGGCGGGGCGGGCGGCGGGTAGCCTGCGCGACATGGAGCCGCACCTCGTCGCCCTGGATGTCGACGGCACGATCCTGACCCACGCCGGCGAGCTGCGTCCGGCCACCCGCGACGCGATCCGCGCGGTCGCCGACGCGGGGCACCACATCGTCGTCTCGACGGGCCGCTCCGTCCTGGCGACGACCCCGGTCCTCGACCTGCTCGGTCTCTCGCACGGGTGGGCGATCTGCTCCAACGGCGCGGTCACCCTCGAGCTGGATCCCGCTGCGCCGCAGGGTTATCGGATCGCCGACACGGTGACCTTCGACCCGCGCGCGGCGCTCACGCTCGTCATGGAGCACGCCCCCCACATCCTCGTCGCGGTGGAGGAGGTGGGCGTGGGATTCAAGGTCGCCCGCCCCTACCCCGAGGGCGTGCTCCAGGGCGAGCAGGTCGTCGTCCCCTTCGAGCAGCTCGTCGACCGGCCGACGACCCGCGTGACCTTCCACGACCCCGACGCGGCGAGCGAGGACTTCCTCGAGCTCGTCGAGCGGATCGGTCTGCACGGCGTGAGCTACGCCGTCGGCTACACCGCCTGGCTCGACCTCGCGCCCGAGGGTGTGTCCAAGGGGTCCGCGCTCGAGCTCGTGCGCCGTCGCCTCGGCGTCGAGCCGCACCTGACCTTCGCCGCGGGGGACCAGCGCAACGACCTCGAGATGCTCCGGTGGGCGGCACGCGGGGTCGCCATGGGCGGTGCGCCGCCCGAGGTCGTCGATGCCGCGGACGAGACCACGGGGTCCGTCGACGAGGACGGGCTGGCGCACGCCCTTCGCCCCCTCGCCTGAACCCTCCGGGTCCGGCGGAGGGGCATGATTGGCAGGTGAGCCGCACCCGAGACCTCGACGACGCCCGTGACGCTGCCCGGGACACCGCCCGAACCGTGGGCGACCACCCCGCCCTCGAAGCCCTCGCCCGCGTCGGCTTCGTCGTCTCCGGCGTCCTGCACATCGTCATCGGCTACACCGCCGGTCGCGTCGCGTGGGGCGGTGGCGGCGGGCAGGCCGACCAGTCCGGCGCGCTCGCCTCGCTCGCGAGCAACCCCGGTGGCGTCGTGCTCATGTGGGTCGTCGTCATCGGCCTCGTCGCGCTCGCCCTCTGGCAGCTGGCCGTGGCCGTCGCGCCCGCACTCGGTGACGGGGGCGTCGGCGACCGGCTCAAGGCCGTCGGCAAGGCCGTCGTCTACGGAGCGCTGGCCTTCACGGCGCTGAAGTTCGCGCTCGGCTCGGGCTCCTCGTCGTCGAGCGAGCAGTCCTCGCAGGATGTCACCGCGAGCCTCATGCAGCAGCCGGCCGGGCGGTGGCTCGTCGGTGCGCTCGGCGTCGGGATCATCGCGGTCGGCGGGTACCACGTGTACAAGGGCGTGACGCAGCGTTTCATCAAGGACCTCGAGGAGGACCCGGGCACCGTGGCGCGCACGCTCGGCATGATCGGCTACCCGGCGAAGGGGGCCGTCCTCGCCCTCGTCGGCGTCTTCTTCATCATCGCGGCCGTGCAGGAGCAGTCGGAGGAGGCCACCGGCCTGGACGGCGCGCTGAAGTCCCTGCGCGACCAGCCCTTCGGCCCGTACCTGCTCACCGCCGCGGCCCTCGGCCTCGTCGCCTTCGGCCTGTACTGCTTCGCGCGGGCGCGTCACCAGCGGATCTGAGCGGGCGCAGGACGGCCAGGCCCGTCAGGGCCGTGGCCGTGCCGAGGAGCAGTCCGGCGCTCACGTCGGTCACGTAGTGCACCCCCAGGACGATCCGGTCGGCCGCGGTCAGCAGGGCGCCCAGGACGACCAGCGCCGTGGCGCCCCAACGGATCCATGCGGTCCGCACGGTCGCCAGGAGTGCCACGAGCAGCACCGCGCCGAGGGCCGCGTTGTTCGCGTGCCCGCTCGGGTACGACCAGTTGCCGAAGGCGACGACCGCGTCCTCGGGCCTGGCCCGCTGCACGACCTCCTTGCACAGGGCGCCGAGCCCCCAGCCGACGAGCCCGATCGCGGGCACGACGAGCGCCCAGCGCCCGACGCAGCCCCGGGCGATGAGGACGAGGGTGACGGCGATGACGAGCGGGTGCACGACCCACGGACCGCTGAGGTCGGACCACACCTGCGCGACATCGGCCAGCCACGGCGCCGAGAGGACGAGGTCGGTGCCCGCGGCCAGGCCCCCTTCGTCCAGCCGCCGTGCCCACCCGGACGGGATGAGCACCCAGCGACCGAGGGCCGCGACGCAGAGCATGATGAGCGTCATCGTCACGAGGGCGGCCACGGCACGCAGAGACGTGGGGTGGTGGTCGGCAGGCACCACCCGATTGTGGGGCATGCTTGTCCCGCCATGTCCGATCTCGTCATCACCTCCCCGGCCAACCAGCGGCTCAAGGACCTCGTCACGCTCCGGCGCCGTCGTGCCCGTGAGAGCACCGGCACGACCCTCGTCGAGGGCCTCGAGGAGACCACCCTCGCGCTGGACGCCGGGGTCGCGCCGATCGCGCTCTTCCACTGCCCCGAGCTCATGCTCGACCCCTCCGTCGGCGCCGCGCTCGTCGAGGGCGCCCGCGCCGCCGGCGCCGAGGTCGTGGAGCTGGGGCGCGCCGCCTTCGAGAAGGTCGCCTACCGGGAGGGGCCCGACGGCATCCTCGCCAAGGTGCCCGCACCAGGCCTCCGGCTCGACGAGGTCGACCTGCCCGACGGCGCGCTCGTCCTGCTGTGCGAGGGCGTCGAGAAGCCAGGCAACCTGGGCGCGATGCTGCGCACCGCCGACGCGGCCGGCGTCTCCCTCGTCATCTCCGCGGACCCGGTGACGGACTGGGGCAACCCCAACGTCATCCGGTCGAGCAAGGGCACCGTCTTCTCCGTGCCGGTCGCCGCCGCGAGCACGCACGACGCCCTCGCGTGGCTCGCCGAGCGCGACATCGGGGTCGTCGCCACGACGCCCGACACCGACGTCGAGCACACCGACGTCGACCTCACCGGTCCCGTGGCGCTGGCGGTGGGTTCGGAGAAGTACGGTCTCACCGACACCGCCCTCGCCGGTGCCCGCCACCGCGTCCGCATCCCCATGGTCGGACGCGCCAACTCGCTCAACGTCGCCACCTCTGCTGCCGTCGTCGTCTACGAGGCGGTCCGCCAGCGACGGGTCTGACCACCCCGATTACTGGCCCGGGTGCGGCCTGTGTCACGATGCCTGCATGCGCGTCGACCATGTCTCCTTTGCAGCAGACAAGTCCGGTGTCAAGGCCACGGCCCAGCGTCTGGGCGAGGCACTGGGCGTGACCCCCGTCGACGGGGGTATCCACCCGCGCTTCGGCACGCGCAACATGATCCTGCCGCTCGCCCACGAGCGCTACGTCGAGGTCGTCGGGGTCCTCGACCACCCGAGCTCCGACAAGGCCCCCTTCGGCCAGGTCGTCCGTGCCCGCTCCGAGGCCGGTGGTGGCTGGATGGGCTGGGTCATCCGGGTCGACGACGACCTCGAGGCCGTCGAGGCGCGCCTCGACCGCCCGGCCGTCGACGGCAACCGTCGCCTCGCCGACGGCCGCGAGTTCACCTGGAAGCAGATCGGCATCAAGGGCACCCTCGCCGACCCGCAGCTGCCCTTCTTCGTCAAGTGGAACGACGACTCCCCTCACCCCTCGGCCGAGGCCGAGACCGAGGTGACCATCTCCGCGCTGATGATCGCCGGCGACCCGGCGCGCGTCACCGACTGGCTCGGTGGCCTGCCGCCCGAGGAGACCTCCTCCGTCATCGACTTCGAGTTCGTCGCGCCGCACGGCACGCCGGGCCTGATGTCGGTCACCTTCAACACCCCCGGCGGTCCGGTCACCCTCTGACCACCGTGGCCTCCCGGCTCGACCACGTCGGCGAGTTCTTCGCCCTCGACGACGACTGGGTCCGGCCGGGCGGGTCGATCAGCCGGGCGGACGGCCTCTTCACGCTCGCCACGGTGCTCATCTCCCTCGGTGTCCTGGAGCTCATGCGCGGGCTCGGGGCGCTCACCGAGGTCGACGCACCCCCGTGGCAGCAGTGGCTGCTCACCGCGCTGCCCTGCTTCTTCCTCCTGACCCGCCGCCGGCTGCCGCTCCTCACCGTCGTCGCCGCGTCGCTGGCGTACTGGGCGATCTCGACGCTCGAGCCGCTCATGGCGAGCCTGCTGTCGACCCAGGTCGTCTACTTCCTCTGCGTCCTCGCGGGCGTCTCGTGGGCGCGCAGCCGCCGGACGATGGCGGTGGTCTACGGTGTGGTCCTCGCGCTGATGTTCCTCTGGCTCGTGTGGAGCATCGCCGTCGGCAACGTCCTCGCGGACATGGTCCGCTCGCCCGACCCGGACGCCGTGGTCCCTGCGACCGTCGCGGGCCCGCTCGTGCTCGGGATCATCAACATCCTGTACTTCGGCGGTGCGGTCCTCGGCGGGCAGATCGCCTGGCGCGCGGCCCGGCAGCGGGCGGGCCTGCAGTCGCAGACCGCGACCATCCGGGAGCAGGCCGCGGCGCTGCGGGAGAGCGCCGTCGTCGAGGAGCGTCTGCGCATCGCCCGCGAGCTCCACGACGTCGTCGCGCACCACGTCTCGGGTATCGGCGTGCAGGCGGCCGCTGCACGACGCGTCATGGACAAGGACCCGGACGGGGCGAAGGGCGCCCTCGGCCGCATCGAGACCGCCTCCCGTGACGCGGTGCGCCAGATGCGTGGCCTGCTCGGGACTCTGCGCATGGGTGAGTCGTCCGCCGCAGCGGACGAGCACGCGCCCGAGCCGACGCTCGCGGACATCGCCGCGCTTGCCGCCGACCGCACCGGTGTGGGCCTGACCGTCGTGCACGAGCTCGTCGAGGCCACCGGGGGCGACCTCGACGCCGTGCCGCAGGCGGTCGGCCACTCGCTCTACCGCACGGCCCAGGAGGCGCTGACCAATGTCACCAAGCACTCCACGGCCCGGCGCGCCCGCGTCACCGTCCGCGTCGACGGGCGCCACGCCGAGGTCGAGGTGACCGACGGCGGCCGTCCGCGCCCCGGCTCCTCCGGCAGCGGGATGGGCCAGCTCGGGATCCGTGAGCGGGTCGCCTCGCACCGCGGCGTCGTCGAGATCGGCCCGCGACCGCTCGGCGGCTATCGCGTCCGGGCGCGGATCCCCCTTCGCCCCGAGGAGGAGGCGTGAGCGCGCCGCTGCGGGTTCTGCTCGTCGACGACCAGCCGCTCATCCGCTCGGGGTTCGCGATGATGCTTTCCGTCGAGGACGACCTCGAGGTCGTCGGGGAGGCGGCCAACGGCCGCGAAGCCGTGGTCATGGCGACCCGGCACCGCCCCGACGTCATCGTCATGGACGTGCAGATGCCCGTCCTCGACGGGATCGGCGCGACCCGCGAGATCGTCGCGGGGGACCTGGGCAAGGTCATCATCCTGACGACCTTCGACCGCGACGACTACCTCTTCGAGGCGCTGCGAGCGGGGGCGAGCGGGTTCCTGCTCAAGAACGCCGAGGCCGAGCAGCTCGTCGACGCCCTGCGCGCCGTCGGCCACGGCCACGCGCTCCTCGCGCCGGAGGTCACCCAACGCGTCATCGAGCAGATGGCGAGCGTCCCCGACGCGCCGGACGAAGGGGGCCGCCACGCGCACCTGGTCGCCCTGCTCACCGACCGTGAGATCGACGTGCTGCGGCTCATGGGCGCCGGTCGGTCCAACGGCGAGATCGCCGCGGAGCTGGTCATCGGGGCGGCGACGGTCAAGACGCACGTGTCGAGCATCTTCGCCAAGCTGCAGGTCCGCGACCGGGTCGGCGCGGTGATCGTCGCCCACGAGTCGGGGCTCGTGGGCTGACGCCTCCCCCCTGAGGGGGAGGCGCCGGCACCGAGGACCAGCCAGAGGGCGGATCCGCTCCGGGCCCCGCGCCCGTAGCGTCGAGGGCATGACGACACCCCCGCAGAGCATCACCGTGGAGGGCCTCACCCGACGCTTCGGGGACCTCACGGCCGTCGACCACGTGGACTTCACCGTCGAGCGCGGCCTGATGACCGGCTTCGTCGGCGGCAACGGCGCCGGCAAGACGACGACGATGCGCATGATCATGGGGGTGCTGACGATCAGCGAGGGGCGCGTCCTGTGGGGTGACCGGCCGATCACGACCGCCGACCAGCGCGCCATCGGCTACATGCCCGAGGAGCGGGGCCTCTACCCCAAGCAGAGGATCGCCGACCAGCTGGTCTACCTCGGTCAGCTCAAGGGCCTGTCGCCCAAGGCTGCTCGCACCTCCGTCATGGAGCTGCTCGAGCGACTGGGCCTCGGCGAGCGCACCACCGACACCGTCGAGTCGCTCTCGCTCGGCAACCAGCAGCGCGTCCAGATCGCCGCCGCGCTGATGATCGAGCCGGCCGCGCTCATCCTCGACGAGCCCTTCTCGGGGCTCGACCCGGACGCGGTCGACGCGATGGCCGACCTGCTGCGCGAGCACACCTCGCGCGGGGTGCCGGTCCTCTTCTCGAGCCACCAGCTCGACCTCGTCGACCGCCTGTGCGACCGGCTCGTCATCCTCGCCGAGGGCAGGGTCCGCGCCACCGGCACGCCGACCGAGCTGCGCGGCGGGTCCCCGGTCCGCCACCGCCTCGTCGCCGTTCGCGACGCCGGCTGGGTCCGCGAGGTCCCGGGCGTGGCCGCGGTCGACGTCGACGGCCCGACCGCCGTGATCGACCTCGCGCCCGGCTCCACCACCGAGCGCGACCGGGTCCTCACCGAGCTGCTCGCCCAGGGCCTGCGCCACGGCGGCGTGAGGGAGCTGACCCCGATCATCCCCGCGCTGTCCGAGGTCTACCGGGAGGTGACGGCATGAGCACCCGCAACGCCTGGGCCACCGTCGCGCAGCGCGAGCTGTCCGTGCGCCTGCGCGACAAGACCTTCATCGGGTCCACGCTCCTGTCGCTCGTCATCCTCGTCGCCCTCTTCGGGTTCCAGATCTGGGACGCCGAGCGCGAGAGCACCTACGACGTCGCGGTCACCCAGGACACGCGGTCCACGGGCCAGACCGTCGAGCGGATGGCGCCCGGGATCGACGACAAGGTGAGCCTGCGACTCGTCGAGGTCGCCGACAACGCGGCCGCCGAGGCGGCGGTCGAGGACGAGTCGGTCGACGCCTGGCTCGCGTCGACCGACGACGGCTACCGCCTCGTCGGCAGGACCGAGGTCCCCGCGGGGCTGGCCGATGTCACGACCCGGGCCGTCGCCCAGAGCGTGCTCGCCACCAACGCCGAGGCGGCGGGTACCGACGTGGCGGCCCTGCAGCGGGGCACGGCGGTCAGCACCGCCATCCTCGACGGCGATGCCGAGGAGCAGGGCATCGCCCGGGCCGTCGGCTTCGCCATGGCGATCCTCTTCTACATGTCTGCCGCGATCTTCGGGATGTACCTCGCGATGAGCGTCACGGAGGAGAAGCAGTCGCGGATCGTCGAGATCATCGCGACGTCGATCCCCCTGCGCCACCTGCTCTTCGGCAAGCTCGTCGCCGCCGTCGCGCTCGCCGTGGGCCAGCTGCTGCTCTACGCGGCCGTCGCGGTCGTCGGGCTGAGCCTGACCGACTGGGGCGACATGCTGCCCGCGCTCAGCGCAGGCATCGCGTGGTTCGTCGCCTTCTTCCTCGCCGGCTTCACGATGATCGCCGCGATGTACGCGGTCTCCGGGGCACTCGCCTCGAGGCAGGAGGACATCCAGTCCACCGCGATGCCGGTGACGATGCTGCTCATGGCGATGTTCTTCGGCGCGCTCTTCGTCTCGGGGACGGTGGCCGACGTGCTCGCCTGGGTGCCCCCCTTCTCGGCGATCCTGCAGCCGGTGCGTCTCGTCTCCGGCGAGGGCCAGTGGTGGGAGGCGCTCATCAGCCTCGTCGTCCTCGTCGCCGTCACCGTCGGCGTCGTCCTCGTCGCCGAGCGGATCTACTGGCGGGCGCTCATGCAGACCCGCGGCAAGCTCTCCTACAAGGAGGCGTGGCGGGCCGAGGTGTGACACCTCCGCCGGTCACGCGTCGGCCCGGGTACCCGCAGGGGGCGTACCCGGGCCGACGTGCGTCTCGGGTCAGTCGGCGGCCCGTCGCAGGCGAAGGGAGCTGAGCACCACCGCGACCGACGTCACCGCGGTCAGCGCGCCGGCGGCGATCGGCGGGACCAGGCCGCTGAGCGCGAGCAGGATGGCGACGACGTTGTACCCGATCGCGAAGAGCACGTTGTGCCGGCTCACCGTGTGGGTGCGCCGCGTGAGTGCGACCGCCCGCGGCACGGACTCGAGGTCACCGTGGACGAGGACGATGTCGGCCGAGTCCGCAGCCACCGGGGCGCCGGTGCCGAGGGCGAGGCCGAGGTCGGCCCGCTCGATGGCGGTGCCGTCGTGGCTGCCGTCACCGACGACGGCGACGACCCGGCCGGCCTCCTGGAGCCGGGCGATCTCGTCGTGCTTGTCCTGCGGGCGCACGTCGGCGATGACGTGCTCGGGCTCGATGCCGACCTTTGCCGCGATCTCGGTGGCGTTGTGCGCGTTGTCGCCGCTCACGAGCCAGATCTCCAGGCCGTCGGCCCGCAGGGCGCGCAGGGCGTCCCCGGACGAGTCGCGCACGGGGTCGGCGACGGTGAGGGCGCCGCGGGCGGTGCCGCCCCAGCCGACGAAGACCGTCGTCCCGGGACGCTCGAGCGTCGCGAGCTCGGCCGGCACCTCGTCGAAGAGGTCGGCCCGGCCGACCGTGACGCGGGTGTCCTTGATCGACGCGACGGCACCGGAGCCGGGCAGCGCCTCGAAGTCGCGGACCACGGGGATCTTGATGCCCTGGTCCTGCGCCCGGCGCACGATCGCCCGCGCGATGGGGTGGTCGCTGCCGGACTCGACTGCCGCGGCCGCGGTGAGGACGGCGGCGGGATGCAGGCCGGGGGCGGCGGCGAGGTCGGTCACCTGGGCGTCGCCGGTGGTGATCGTGCCGGTCTTGTCGAGGACGAGGGTGTCGATGCGACCGACCTCGTCGAGGACGTGCGGGCCGGCGACGAGGATGCCGCGCTGGGCGCCGCGGGTCGTGCCGACGAGCACGGCCGCCGGGGTCGCCAGGGCGAGCGCGAGGGGGCAGGCGATGACGAGGACGGCGACGGCGACGCCGAGCGCGGTCGCCGTCGAGCCGCTGCCGACCCACCAGCCGAAGAAGGCCAGCACGGCGAGGCCGAGGACGGCGGGCACGAGCACCGAGGCGACCCGGTCGGCGAGCCGCTGGGCATCGGAGGACCCGGTCTGCGCCCGCTCGACGTGGCGCACGATCTCGGCGTGGGTGGTGTCGGCGCCGAGCGCCGTGACCTCGACGACGAGGCGGCCGGAGGTGTTGACCGTGCCGGCGTCGAGGTGGTCCCCGCTGCGGACGTCGAGCGGGATCGTGCTGCCGGTGAGCAAGGAGGTGTCGATCGAGCTCGTGCCGTCGACGACGACGCCGTCGGTGGCGACCCGCTCGCCGGGCCGGACGATGAAGTGGTCACCGACCCGCAGGTCGCCGAGCGGCAGGAGGACCTCGGTCGTCGCCCGGGTGCGGGAGTCGATGCGCTGCACGGCGACCCCGTCGGCGCCCAGCCCGGTGAGCTCGTCGAGGTCCGCCCGGGCCGCGTCCATGGCCCGGGCCTCGACCCAGCGGCCGACGAGGAGGCAGGCGGTGACGACGGCGGCCGCGGCGAAGAAGTACGTGCCCTCTGCTCCGGCGCCCGTGAGCAGGGTGACCGTCGACCACAGCCAGGCGAGGACGACACCCAGGCTCGCGAGGGTGTCGGTGGTGGTGCTGCGGCGGCGGGCGGCGAGGACCGCGGCTCGGTGCAGCGGCCAGGCGGCCCAGCCGATGACCGGGGTGGCGAGCAGCCACTGGACCCACGGGATGGCCGGCCCGTCCCACGGCCCGAGTGCGAGGACGACGACGGCGAGCGAGAGCACGACGGCCACGGCGGTGCGCCGTTGCAGGTCGGTGCCCTCGAGCGCGGTGTGCGTCGGGGGAGCGAGTCGGGGGCCGGGCGCGATGCTGCCCTCGTCCCCGGTGGCCGGTTGGACGTCGGCCTCGGGGCGGGGGGTGGTCGTGGTGCTCATGCCTCATTGTCCCGTCCGGCGGGTGGCTCCCGAGGGAGGCCGGGGTGGCGCGTCGCCGGTGCCGTTTGTCCGGGTCGAGGTATTCGCGACCGCCTATCCGGTCGCTGGCCCATCGACCCCTTGTGCCTTGACCGGGAGGCCGACGACGACCGGCCGACTCAGGAGCGGACGAGCCGCGCGATCGCCGCGCTGGCCTCGGCGACCTTGGCGGCCGCGGCCTCGTCGGACTCGCGGGCGGCATCGACGACGCAGTGGCCGACGTGGTCCTCCAGCAGCCCGAGGCTCACGGCCTGCAGGGCCTTGGTCGCGGCGGCCACCTGGGTCAGGATGTCGATGCAGTAGGTGTCCTCCTCGACCATCCGCGAGATGCCGCGGATCTGGCCCTCGACGCGGCGCAACCGCTTGAGGTAGTCGTCCTTGCTGCCGCTGTAGCCGGCCATGTGGTCCTCCTGATGGGTCTCCAGAGGTCAACACCATACCCCGGCAGGGTATTTCAGGCGGTCGCCGTGACGAGGTGCGCGGTGATGGGGCCACTGACCGGCTCGTCACCCCACCGCTCCCGGAGCAGCCGCGCCATGTCCTCGGTGACCTGCTCGGCGTCGAGCTGCCGTTCGGCGAGGATGTTGGCGACTGGCGTGCCCCGGCAGTGCGCGAGGGCGATGTCGTGGGCGGACGCGGGCCGGTTGCGGTGGGCGACCACGCGGACGTCGATGTCGGTGAGGCCAGCGTCCTCGAGCTCGGTCCGCATGACGCCGACGTCGGTGTAGCCGAAGGGGACCCGCCGCAGGAAGAGGGGTGGGTCGTCCAGGAGGGCCTCGAGGGCGTCCTGCACCCAGAGGGCGGCCTCGTTGTCCTCGAGGCGCCCCCATGCCGCCAGGACGAGGCGGCCGCCGGGCCTGAGGACGCGCCGGGCCTCGGCGTAGGCGCGGGGGCGGTCGAGGAACATCACCCCGAACTGGCACACCAGCGCGTCGAAGGAGTCGTCGTCGAAGGGGAGGTCATGCGCGTCGGCGGGTGCCCACGTCACGGACTCGGAGGCCGGGAGATGGTGGGCCGCGCGGTCCAGCATGGCCGGGCTGAGGTCGGTCGCGGTGATCCGGGCGGAGGGGAGGGCCCGGAGCAGTGCCCGGGTCACGACACCGGTGCCGGCCGCGGTCTCGAGGACCTCGTCGGGAGCGGTGGCGGCGACCGCGTGCGCCACGTCCTCGGCGTAGTCGAGGAACATCAACGGCACCAGGACGGTGTCGTAGACGTACGGCATGGAGCCGGCGAACCCGACGTCGGAGGGCACCCTTCGAGTATGCGCCGGCCCGGCCCCGATGGACAGGGCCCCGGCCGGTCCGTCAGCCGATGAACCGGAAGAGCGGGCTCGAGGGGTCGACCCGTTCCATCGTCAGCGGCGAGGCGTCCATGCGGGCGAGCAGGGGGAGCAGGTCGTCGGCGTGACCGAGCTCGAGGCCGACGAGCGCCGGGCCGGTCTCCCGGTTGCTCCGCTTGACGTACTCGAAGTACGCGA
Organism: Janibacter sp. LM; assembly: GCF_039631275.1. Taxonomy (NCBI): domain Bacteria; kingdom Bacillati; phylum Actinomycetota; class Actinomycetes; order Micrococcales; family Intrasporangiaceae; genus Janibacter; species Janibacter sp. LM. Next base: position 153,961 of record NZ_JBDIVG010000011.1, on the reverse strand, counting down.
TGTCGTCGTCCGGCCCGAGCACCTCGTCGAGGAAGCGTCGCAGCGCGCCCGGCTCCTGGGGGAAGTCGACGAGGAAGTAGTGCTTGCGGCCCTCGTGGATCAGTGCCTTCTCGACGATCTCCGCGTACCGCGAGACGTCGTTGTTGCCGCCGGAGACGACGGCGACGACGGTGGCGCCCGGCTCGATCCGCAGGTCCGGCAGGACGGCCGTCGCCAGGGCGCCCGCCGGCTCGGCGATGATCCCGTCGGACTGGTACATCGCGAGCATCTCCACGCACAACGCCCCCTCGGAGACCGACGTGAGGTGGGTGCCGGTCGCGGCGACGGCCGCGTGGGTGAGGTCGCCGGCGCGCCGGACCGCGGCCCCGTCGACGAAGGGGGAGACCTCCTCCAGCTCGACCGGCCGGCCCGCGGCGAGGGCCGCGGCCATCGAGGCCGCCCCCTCCGGCTCGACCCCGACGAGGCGGGTCGTGGACGAGTTGGCGGCCAGCCAGGTGGCCATGCCGCCGAGGAGCCCGCCGCCGCCGACGGGCACGGTGACGAGGTCGGGGGTCCGACCGAGCTGTTGGACGATCTCGACCGCGACCGACCCCTGCCCGGCCATCGTGTCGAGGGCGTCGAAGGCCGGCACCATGACCGCGCCGCTGCGGGCGGCATCCGCCACGGCTGCGGCGGCCGCGTCGTCGTAGACCTCGCCGGTGACGATGACCTCGACCAGGTCGCCGCCGAGCGTCGCGACGCGGTCACGCTTCTGCCGGGGGGTGTTGCGCGGCAGGTAGATCCGGGCGCGCACGCCGAGCCGGCGACCGGCGAGGGCGACACCCTGGGCGTGGTTGCCCGCGGAGGCGGCGACGACCCCCTTCGCGCGCTGCTCGTCGGAGAGGTGGGCGATGAAGGTGTAGGCCCCGCGCACCTTGTACGACCGGACCGGCTGCAGGTCCTCACGCTTGAGCCAGACCTCGGCGCCCGTGACCGCGGAGAGGCGCTCGCTGCGCTGCAGCGGGGTGGCCGGCAGGACGTCGGCGAGGAGGGCGGCCGCGGAGTCGACGGCTGCGGCGGTCAGGGGCGATGCGGTCACCCCCCCCACGGTAGTCGGCCACCGCCGTGGGCAAGTGTCGACAGATCTGGGGCCCGGGATCTCGACCTCACGCAGTGAGGTCGACCTTGCGTCGAACCTCCGCCGCGAAGCGCGGCACACCGCACCGCTCCAAGGCGGTCAGCAACTTCTGGGGTGTGAGATGGGGGCGTCGGCTGTCCTTGCTCTGCGCGATCAACGACCGGACGGTAGGGGTCGGGTAGAGGTCCAGCTGGTCGAGGAGGAAGTCGTCGGGCGAGACTGCGGCGATCTCGTACGGGGTCAGGGAGCTGGGCGGGAAGTCCTTGAGGTTGAAGGTCACGATGACCTGACTACCGCTCTGGACGGCTGCCGCCAGGACGTGTCTGTCCTTGGGGTCGCAGGTCATGCCGTCGACGAGGGACGAGTAGCCGATGACCGAGGCCTCGGGAAAGGCTCGCGACATCGCCGCAACCCGACGCCGCGCTCCCTCGCCACCCGCCGTTGCTACTCGGGCGAGGTTGCGTTCCAGCTCCGTCAACACGTCCTGCGACCAGTGCGGGGTGTAGATGCCGGTCTCCGCCATGCGGAGGAGGAGGTCGCTCAGGGTTGCGGGATACAGCACGCAGGTGTCGAGGAAGACGGGGAACGTCATGGATCAACGCATCGCTGGCGGCAACCCGTCAGTCGCCTCGTAGAGGCCGGACTCCACGCCTGCGCGAACCATGTCGTCGAGTGCCTCACGACGCTGCGTGCGGATCCGGTCCTTGTACTCGATCAGGTCGCTCAACCGCACGTAGCGGTGACGCCCCGGTTTCTCCATGGGGATCTCACCCCGCTCCAGGACGCGTACCAATGTCGGGCGGGAGATCCCCAGGTAGTCGGCTGCCTCCTGGGTGGTGAGCATCGAGTTCAGCGGGGCGACATTGACGCCCATCCCAGCACTCAGGGCCTCTGCCACCTGTCGGAGGACGTCCACCATCGACTCAGGGATCTCGTGACGAGTCCCATCCGCTGCGACCACCGCCGGACGCTGCTGCGGGGCACGCCCGCCGGAGCGCTCGAGCGCGCTGATGAAGTCGTGGATCTCTGCTTCGTGGGCGTCGTCGGGGAGGTAGGTGCGAGAGTCTGCCGATGCTGCTGTGCGGGCCATGAATCCAGACTATCGGGAAACGAACAAAACGAACAGGGGTTTCGCCCTGCTCGCGCCGCTCAGGCGCGGCCGAGCGCTGCGTCCACGACCCCCTTCGCGTCGGCCTGCACCTGCGCGAGGTGCTCGGGCCCGCGGAAGGACTCGGCGTAGATCTTGTACACGTCCTCGGTGCCGGACGGCCGGGCGGCGAACCACGCCGACTCGGTGACGACCTTGAGCCCGCCGATGGGCGCGCCGTTGCCGGGTGCCTCGGTGAGCTTGGCCGTGATCGGCTCTCCCGCGACGGAGTCCGCGACGACCGCGCCCGGGGTGAGGGCCTTGAGCGCGGCCTTCTGCTCGCGGGTGGCTGGGGCGTCGACGCGCGCGTAGGCGGGCTCGCCGTGGCGCGCGACGAGGTCGGCGTAGTGCTCGCTGGGGGAGCGGCCGGTCGTGGCGAGGATCTCGGAGGCGAGCAGCGCGAGGATGATCCCGTCCTTGTCCGTCGTCCAGACCGAGCCGTCGTGCCGGAGGAAGGACGCGCCGGCGGACTCCTCGCCGCCGAAGCCGACCGACCCGTCGAGCAGGCCGGGGACGAACCACTTGAACCCCACCGGCACCTCCCACAGCTCGGTGCCCAGGTCCGCGGCGACGCGGTCGATCATCGAGCTCGACACGAGCGTCTTGCCGATGCGCCGGCTCGACCACCCCGGCCGTGCGCCGCCGTAGAGGTACTGCAGGGCGACCGCGAGGTAGTGGTTGGGGTTCATCAACCCGGCGTCCGGCGTGACGATCCCGTGCCGGTCGGCGTCGGCGTCGTTGCCGGTCGCGATGTCGTACCGGTCGCGCTGCCCGATGAGGCTGGCCATGGCGGCCGGCGAGCTGCAGTCCATGCGGATCCGGCCGTCCTTGTCGAGCGTCATGAAGCGCCACGTGGGATCGACGAGCGGGTTGACGACGGTCAGGTCGAGGCCGTGCCGCTCGCCGATCTCGCCCCAGTAGTGCACCGCCGCGCCACCCATCGGGTCCGCACCGATGCGCACACCGGCGTCCCTGATCCGTCGGAGGTCGACGACGTCGGGCAGGTCGTCGACGTACGCGGCGAGGTAGTCGTGCTCGGTCGCTACGGCCCGCGCCCGGGCGAAGGGGGTCCGCCGCACCCCGCGCAGCCCGTCCCTCAGGTACGCGTTGGCGGCGTCGGCGATCGCGCTCGTCGCGTCGGTGTCGGCGGGGCCGCCGTGGGGCGGGTTGTACTTGAACCCGCCGTCGCTCGGCGGGTTGTGCGAGGGGGTGACGACGATGCCGTCGGCCAGGCCCTCCCCCTTCGCCGCGAGGTCCTTGCCCCGGTTGGCCGTGAGGATCGCGTGCGAGATCGCGGGCGTCGGCGTGTAGCCGTCCCGGGAGTCGACGAGGACGGTCACGTCGTTCGCCGCGAGGACCTCGAGCGCGGAGACCCACGCGGGCTCGGACAGGGCGTGCGTGTCGCGGCCGAGGAAGAGCGGGCCGTCGATCCCGCTCGCCCGGCGGTGGTCGACGATCGCCTGGGTCGTCGCGAGGATGTGCGCCTCGTTGAAGGAGCCGCTGAGCGAGGTCCCGCGGTGCCCGCTCGTGCCGAAGGCGACCTGCTGGCCGACGTCGTCCGGGTCCGGCGAGATCGCGTAGTAGCTCGTGACGACGTGGCTGACGTCGATCAGGTCCTCGGGGAGGGCGGGCGTACCGGCACGGTCGGCGGCAGGGCTCATGCACCGACGTTATCGCCCCGCCTAGGGTCGGACCATGACCGCAGCCGGCACCCTCACCTGGACCCCCGCCACCGAGCGGACCGACCTGCTCGCCGCGCCCGTGGCGGCCGCGATCGCGGCGCTCCCGTCGGCGCGCGTGGCCGAGATCGACCCGGACCTGGCGGACACCGCCGCCTTCTGCGAGGCCTATGCGTCGCCGCCGCAGTTGTCCGCCAACTGCGTCGTCGTCGCAGGCCGAAGGGGAGGGGAGACGCGGCACGCCGCCGTCCTCGTCCTCGCGACGGACCGGGCGGACATCAACGGCGTCGTGCGCCGGCACGTCGACGCGCGCAAGATCTCCTTCGCGCCGATGGACGAGGCGGTCGAGCTGTCGGGGATGGAGTACGGCGGGATCACGCCCGTCGGGCTCCCGGACGACTGGCCGGTCCTCGTCGACGAGGCCGTCGTCGCGGCCGGCGAGGTCGTCATCGGCTCCGGGGTGCGCGGCTCGAAGCTGCTCGTCGACGCCGCCGAGCTGGCCGCGCTGCAGGGCGCCGAGGTGCTTCAGCTCACGCTTCGACGACCACGGGGATGACCAGGGGATTGCGACGGTGCTTGCGCCCGGCCCACTGGGAGACGGCGCGCCCGATCCGCTTCTCGAGATCGATCGGGTCACCGACACCGTCTGCCGCTGCGGCCGTGAGCGCCTTCTCGATGGCCGGGATGGCCTCGTCGAAGAGGGACTCGTCGGCACCCAGGCCCCGCGTGAGGAACTCCGGCGGCTCGACGAGCTTGCCCGTGTCGATGTCGATCAGCGCAAGCACCGTGACGATGCCTTCCTGGCTCAGCGTGACCCTGTCGCGCAGGCTCTCCTCGGTCACGCCGCCGACGGTGCCGGCCGAGACGTAGACGTACCCGGCACGGACCTTGCCGGTGACGCGCACCTCGCCGTCCTGCAGGTCGACCACGACTCCGTCGTCGACGACGACGACGTGCTCGGGGTCGAGGCCCGTGGCGATCGCCAGGTCGGCGTTGGCGCGCAGGTGGCGCCACTCCCCGTGGACCGGCATGACATTGCGCGGCTTGACGAGGTTGTAGCAGTAGACCAGCTCGCCGGCGCTGGCGTGACCGGAGACGTGCACCTTGGCGTTGCCCTTGTGCACGACGTCGGCGCCCCGCCGGATCAGGCCGTTGATGACGCGCGAGATCGAGGTCTCGTTGCCCGGGATGAGCGAGGACGCCAGCAGCACCGTGTCGTTGTCCCCGATACGGATCTGGTGGTCGCCGCTGGCCATCCGGGAGAGCGCGGCCATGGGCTCACCCTGCGACCCGGTGCACACCAGGGTGACCTTGCGGTCGGGCAACTTCGAGAGCTCCTTGACGTCGACGACGAGCCCGCGTGGGACATCGAGATAGCCGAGCTGTCGTGCGATGTCCATGTTGCGCACCATTGATCGGCCGACGAAGGCGACCTTGCGCTTGTTGCGATGTGCCGAGTCCAGCACCTGCTGGATGCGGTGGACGTGACTGGCGAAGCTGGAGACGATGACCCGTCCCGGGGCGGTGCGGAAGACGGTCTCGATGGCCGGCGCGAGGTCATTCTCGGAGGTGGTGAAGCCGGGCACCTCCGCGTTGGTGGAGTCGGTGAGGAAGAGGTCGACGCCCTCCGCCCCCAGCCGGGCGAAGGCGGGGAGGTCGGTCAGCCGCTTGTCGAGCGGGAACTGATCCATCTTGAAGTCGCCGGTGTGGAGCAGCAAGCCTGCTGCGGTACGCACTGCGACGGCCAGGCCGTCGGGGATGGAGTGGTTGACCGCCACGAACTCGCACCCGAAGGGGCCCAGGTCTCGGTGGTCGCCCTCGACGACCTCGAGGGTCGTGGGCTTGATCCGGTGCTCCTTGAGCTTTGCGGTGATCAGCGCCAAGGTGAGTCGCGAGCCGATCAGGGGGATGTCGTTGCGGTGCCTCAGGAGGTACGGCACGGCGCCGATGTGGTCCTCGTGGCCGTGGGTCAGGACGATGCCCACCACGTCGTCCATGCGATTCTTCAGGAAGGTGAAGTCCGGCAGGATGACATCGACGCCGGGCTGGTGCTCCTCGGGGAACAGGACGCCGCAGTCGATCACCAGCAGCTTGCCCCGGTGCTCCAGGACCGTCATGTTGCGCCCCACCTCGCCGAGGCCACCCAGGGGGATGACCCGCAGGGCGCCCTTGGGGAGTGCAGGTGGTGCGCCCAGCTCGAGGTGCGGGTGGCTCATGTGATCTCCTCGGGGGCGTGCTCAGCGGTGCGTTGGACTGCACACGACACTACGCTCACGGACCGGCAGGGTCGTTCGTCGGTGGCCTGGGCAGAGCGAGCTGCGCCAAGGCGTCGGTGAAGGCCTCTGCACGCGCGGTGGCCGCTCTCAGCTCGGTCACCCGTGTGAGTGCGTCCGCGTGGATCGCATCGACCTGCGCTCGGGCCGACGATGTGTCTGCCGCGTTCGCGGTGGGGTCTGCGAGGACATCAAGGGCGTCCACGAGCTGACGCATCTCCTCGATCGAGAACCCGAGCGGCTTCATCGGCTTGATCAGCAGGAGGCGCTCGACGTCAGCCTGGCCGTAGAGGCGGAATCCACCTTCGGTGCGCGCGCTGGGAGTGAGCAGCCCCATCTCTTCGTAGTAGCGCAGGGTGCGGTGCGACAGGCCGGTGCGGGAGGCCACCTGGCCGATGTGGACGTGGGGGTCGTCGTTCACGTCCACATCCCGTCAGCGACAGCAGACATGGGCGGAAGGCTACCGTCTGGCAGCCGCCCCACCGTGGCAGGTCGACACGGACTCGCGACCGGGATCTGGCTACCCTAACGTCACGGTAGGGTTGCCGTGCTCTCCGTGCCTCGTCCTGAAGGATCCCCGTGCCCGACCCTGCCGTCAGTACCGCGCCCGCCGGCTCCGGCCTACCGGCAGTGCCCGAGGCCGGTGAACGCGAGACCTCCACCCGCGCTGCCTTTCGCGACCCTCGCCGGTTGAGGACCGAGGTCCTTGCCGGTCTGGTCGTGGCGCTCGCCCTGATCCCCGAGGCGATCTCGTTCTCGGTCATCGCGGGCGTCGACCCGCGAGTGGGGCTGTTCTCCAGCTTCGTCATGGCCGTGACGATCGCCTTCGTCGGTGGCCGGCCCGCGATGATCTCGGCGGCCACGGGCGCGGTCGCACTCGTCATCGCCCCCGTCGCCCGGGATCACGGCATGGACTACTTCCTCGCGACCGTGATCCTCGCGGGCGTGCTGCAGATCGTCCTGTCCCTGCTCGGCGTGGCGAAGCTCATGCGCTTCATCCCGCGGATGGTGATGATCGGCTTCGTCAACGCCCTGGCCATCCTGATCTTCATGGCGCAGCTGCCCTACCTGGTCGGTGTGCCGTGGCTGGTCTACCCCATGGTCGCGGCCGGCATCCTGATCATGATCGGCCTGCCCCGACTGACGACCCTGGTGCCGGCGCCCCTCGTGGCGATCGTCGCCGTCACCGCCGTCGTCTGGGCCGGCGGATGGACCCTGCCGGACGTGTCCGACCAGGGCGAGCTGCCGGAGTCGCTGCCCCAGCTGCTCTTGCCCGACGTCCCGGTCACCCTCGAGACGCTCCAGGTCATCGGCCCCTTCGCACTGGCCATGGCCCTCGTCGGCATCCTCGAGTCGCTCATGACCGCCAAGCTCGTCGACGACATCACCGACACCCACTCGGACAAGACCCGGGAGACCTGGGGCCAGGGCGTGGCCAACATGGCCTCCGGCCTCTTCGGCGGCATGGGCGGCTGCGCGATGATCGGCCAGACGATGATCAACGTCAAGGTCTCGGGAGCCCGGACCCGGATCTCGACATTCCTCGCCGGGGCCTTCCTGCTGGCGCTCGTCGTCGGTGCGGGACCGCTCGTGGGCATGATCCCGATGGCCGCGCTCGTCGCCGTGATGGTCATGGTGTCGGTGGCGACCTTCGACTGGCACAGCGTCCACCCCGCCACGCTCCGGCGCATGCCCAAGAGCGAGAACCTCGTCATGGCGACAACCGTGGCCGTCACGGTCGTCACGCACAACCTGGCCTACGGGGTGATCCTCGGTGTCGTCGCGGCGATGATCTTCTTCACCCGGCGGGTGGCCCACTTCGCGTACGTCGAGCGGATCGCGGAGACCGATGTCGACGGGGACGGCGCGGTCGACGTGAGGGTCTACAAGGTCAACGGTGAGCTGTTCTTCGCCACGAGCAACGACCTCGTCTACCAGTTCGACTACGCCGGGGACCCTGCTCGAGTCGTCATCGACCTGTCCGACAGCCACATCTGGGACGTCTCGACCGTGGCCGCGCTCGACGGCATCCGCACCAAGTACGAGCGGCTGGGCAAGAGCGTGGAGATCGTCGGGCTCAACCAGGCGTCGGCGGACCGACACGATCGGCTCAGCGGGCGCCTGGGCGCCGACCACTGACGAAGGGGGGGGTCCGACCCCCTTCCTCACGGGGAGATGGAGCGGGTCATCTGTGCGGCGAGGGCGTCGACCCGCTCGGTCAGGTCGTCACGGATGAGGCGCATCCGCTCCTCGCCCTCGATGCCGCGCAGCGACGGCTCGACGGTGACCCACCGGTCGACCGGCGCGCGGCCGGGGAGGTCGAGCCGGGCCTCGTCGCCGATGACGACGACGAGGCTGACGGCGTCGAGCAGCGCCGGGTCGATGGGCTTGGGGTGCTCGCCCCCGACGTCGGTACCGACCTCCTCGAGTGCGGCGACCGAGCCCGGGTTGAGTGCGTCTCCCGGTCGGGTGCCCGCGGAGTGCACGTCGACGTCGGCGCCGTGACGCTGGCGCATGAGGGCCGCGGCCATCTGCGACTTCCCGCCGTTCTTGACGCAGACGAAGAGCACCGACGGGCGGCTCATCGCGAGGAGTGCTGCACGGGCACGTCGAGCGAGGACAGGAGCGCGACGACGCGGCCCCGGATCTCGTCACGGATGGGACGGACGGCCTCGACGCCCTGACCGGCCGGGTCCTCCAGCTGCCAGTCCTCGTAGCGCTTGCCGGGGAAAATCGGACAGGCGTCGCCGCACCCCATGGTGATGACGACGTCGGAGGACTGCACCGCGTCGGTGGTCAGCACCTTCGGCCGCTCGGCCGACAGGTCGATGCCCTCCTCGAGCATGGCCCCGTGGACAGCGGGGTTGATCGAGTCGGCAGGCGCCGAACCGGCGGAGCGGACCTCGACGGCCCCGCCGGAGAGCGCGCGCGTGTAGGCGGCTGCCATCTGCGAGCGGCCGGCGTTGTGGACGCAGACGTAGAGAACGGAAGGGTGGTCGGTCATCGATGCCTCCGGGTGGGCGGTGGGTCAGGAGAGGACGGCGCGCAGCAGCGCGGTCACGCGGCCCTGGATGTCGTCGCGGATGTCCCGGACCGCCTCCAGGGGCTGTCCGGCCGGGTCGGCGACGTCCCAGTCCTCGTAGCGCTTGCCGGGGAAGATCGGGCAGGCGTCGCCGCAGCCCATCGTCACGATGACGTCGGCGGCCTGCACGGCGGAGTGGCTGAGCGGCTTGGGGTACGGCGTCGTGAGGGCGATGCCGCGCTCGGCGAGGGCCTCCACGACGACGGGGTTGACCTCGTCGGCGGGCTGCGAGCCGGCAGAGCGGACGTGGACGCGACGGGCCGAGAGGTGCTCGGTGAGAGCCGCAGCCATCTGGGAGCGGCCCGCGTTGTGCACGCAGACGAAGAGCACCTCGGGCACCTGCTTGGCGACCCGCCCCTCGGCCTGGGCGACCGTCATCAGCTGCTCGCGGGCCTGACGGGCCACGAAGATCGGCAGGTACCGCGTGATCGTCGCGCGGGGCTCGAGCAGCTCGCGGGCTTCGCGCACGACCGTGGCGACGGTCTCCGGGGAGAAGACGCCGTCGTACACGTACGTCAGGTCGTCGACGATGTCGGCATACGGGTCGTGGGCGTGGGCGCTCATGACAGTTCCTCGGCGGGGGTGCGGGCCGCGCCCACGGGCGAGGCGTGAGGGAACCTGTGGCGCAGCGCGAGGCTCACGTAGACCAGCCCGACGAGGACGGGGACCTCGATGAGCGGACCGACGACGCCGGCGAGGGCCTGGCCGCTCGTCGCGCCGAAGGTCGCGATCGCCACGGCGATCGCCAGCTCGAAGTTGTTGCCCGAGGCGGTGAAGGCGAGGGTGGTCGTGCGCTCGTACGACATCCCGAGCAGCCGGCCGGTGAGGTAGCCGACGCCCCACATGATCGCGAAGTACGCGAGCAGCGGCAGCGCGATGCGGGCGACGTCACCGGGCTTGGAGGTGATCGCCTCGCCCTGCAGGGCGAAGAGCAGGACGATCGTGAAGAGCAGCCCGTACAGCGCCCACGGGCCGATCCTCGGCAGGAAGGAGGCTTCGTAGCGCTCACGGCCCCACCGGCGCTCGCCACCCCGGCGGGTCAGGTAGCCCGCGAGCAGCGGGATGCCGAGGAAGATCAGCACGGACTTGGCGATCTGCCATGCGGAGACGTCGAGCGCCGCCTGGTCGAGACCGAGCCAGCCGGGCAGGACCGACAGGTAGAACCAGCCGAGCGCGGCGAACGCGACCACCTGGAAGAGCGAGTTGATGGCCACGAGCACCGCGGCTGCGTCGCGGTCACCGCAGGCGAGGTCGTTCCAGATGATGACCATGGCGATGCACCGGGCGAGCCCGACGATGATCAGACCGGTGCGGTACTCGGGCAGGTCGGGCAGCATCAGCCAGGCGAGGGCGAACATCAGGGCAGGCCCGACGAGCCAGTTGAGCACGAGAGAGGAACCGAGCAGGCGCCGGTCGCTCGTGACCGTGTCGAGCCGGTCGTAGCGGACCTTGGCGAGCACCGGGTACATCATGACGAGCAGGCCGATGGCGATCGGGAGCGAGATGCCGTCGACCTCGATCGCACTCAGCGCTCCGCCGAGGCCGGGGACGAGTCGTCCGAGGAGGAGGCCGGCGACCATGGCCAAGCCGATCCACAGGGGGAGCCAGCGGTCCAGGGTCGACAGACGAGCGGGCGACTGGGGTCGGGCGGTGGTGGTGGTCATCAGCGGTCTGCCTTCCGGGCACGGACGAATGCGCTGGCGAAGGAGCCGTCGAGCGCGTCGAGCACACCTGGGAGGGTCCAGCCCGGCGGCAGCCGGTCGCCGACCAGGTCGGACATGTCCTCCAGGTCGGAGCGGTCGAACCGTCGGGTCACCTCGACGCCCGCGTCGGCGAAGCCGGCGGCGGTGAGCTTGGCGACGTAGTCCGTGTCGAGCAGCGAGCCGGAGATGCACCCGGTCCACAGGCCGACGACGCCCCGCAGCGCGTCGGGGATCTCGCGGAGGAGCACGACGTCGGAGACGGCGAAGCGGCCGCCGGGACGCAGCACGCGGTGCGCCTCGCGGATCACGGCGTCCTTGTCGGGCGAGAGGTTGATGACGCAGTTGGAGATGACGACGTCGACGGAGGCGTCCGCCAACGGGATCTGCTCGATCATCCCTTTCAGGAAGCGCGCGTTGTCGATGCCGGCCTCGGCCTGGTGGCGACGAGCGAGCTCGAGCATCTCTTCGGTCATGTCGAGACCGACGGCGGTGCCGCCGGGGGCGACCCGTCGCGCGGACAGCAGGACGTCGAGGCCGCCGCCCGAGCCGAGGTCGAGCACGTCCTCACCGGGCGAGAGGTCGGCCAGTGCGGTCGGGTTGCCGCACCCGAGGGAGGCGGCCAGTGCGGTGTCCGAAGGGGAGTCCGTCCCCTCGTAGAGCCCGACCGTGATCGGGTCGGTCGCCGTGCTGCCGCAGCAGGTCGAGGTCGTCGTCGGGTCGAGGGCGGCGCGGGCGGCGGAGGCGTAGCGCTCGCGGACCACGTCGTGGATGTCCTGCCGGGTCACGGTGAGCTCCTGCTTTGATGGTTGGCCAATCAGCGGTCCCAGCGTGATCGCTGTTTTGACATATGTCAAGATGGCTCCATGAGCGCCCGCACCCACCTCGCCGTCGAGCCGGTCGTCACGTGTGGCGGCCTCACCGAGGCGCCGGTCAGCGAGGCCGACGCGGTGAGCATGGCTCCGGTGTTCAAGGCCCTCGGCGATCCGGTGCGCCTGCGCCTGGCCAGCCTCATCGCGGCCCAGCCCGAGGTGTGCGTCTGCGACATCACCCCGGCCTTCGCCCTGTCCGCGGGCACGATCTCGCACCACCTGAAGACCCTGCGCGAGGCCGGGATCGTCACGTCGGAGCGTCGCGGGACCTATGTCTGGTACCGCATCGAGCCGGAGACACTCGGTGCGCTCTCGGCCTTCCTGGCCGTGCCGGCGACGGTATGAGGCGAGCGGCGCTCCCTTCGCTTTGACCTGGGGTGCCCGGGCGGGGTCGGATGGACCCATGACCGACCTCGCGATCGTCGACGCCGACTCCACCCCGCTCCAGGCGCGGGTGGGGACCAAGTTCGCCTACGGGACCAACGGCGTCCGGGAGGCACTGCTGTCCTTCGCGGTGTCCAGCGCGCACGACATCCTCGAGGAGGAGATCCTCATCCACGCGGCCGGCCGTCGGGTCGAGGCCCGCGAGCTCGCGGGCAACCACGGCACGCGGTTGCACCTCGTCGAGGACGTGGGCAGCGGCTGGCTCGAGGTGACCTACTCGGCGCTCGTCGACATCACCCGTCCGGTGGGCGACCAGGTCGGGCCCGAGATCGACTTCGACCGCTGGGCCTTCACCCGCCCGAGCCGGTACGCGGAGTCGGATCGCCTGGCGCCCATGGCCGCCCAGCTCTTCCCGTCCCAGGCGGGTGTCGAGCGCGTGCATGCGGTCGCGGAGTGGGTCAACTCGCACATGGCCTACGTCTCCGGCTCGAGCCGCGGCACCGACGGTGCGGTCGACTCGATCCTCCAGGCGTCGGGCGTGTGCCGGGACTTCGCGCACGTCGTCGTCGCGCTGCTGCGCGCGCTGGGCACACCGGCGCGGCTCGTCTCGGTCTACGCGCCGGGCCTGCAGCCCATGGACTTCCACGCCGTCGCCGAGGCGTGGGTCGAGGACGCGTGGCACATCGTCGACGCGACCCGGCTCGCTCCGCGTGAGGCCATGGTCCGCATCGCGACCGGCCGGGACGCCGCGGACACGGCCTTCCTCACCACCCGTGGGGGCCGGATGAACTTCAACCGGCAGGCGGTCACGGCCGTGCTCACCGAGGGGCGACTGCCACAGGAGGACCCGGACGCCCTCGTGCGTCTGGCCTGATCAGCCGATCGCCCCGAGCGCGAGGGGGGCGATGAGCGCGCCCACCGCGCCGACGAGCATCGGTGGGCCGTAAGGGAACTCGTCGTCCCGCTTCACCCTGCGCAGCGCCAGCAGGAGCGCCGCGACAAGGCCCCCGATGAGGAATGCCGCGAGCGTCCCGCGCATCACGTGGGTCCACGAGAGCCATCCGAGCAGCATCCCGAGCAGGCCGGCGAGCTTGACGTCCCCGAAGCCGATGCCGCCTCCGGGGAGAAGTGCAAGGAAAAGGTAAAGAACGAAGAGGGCCGCGCCGGCGACGAGCGCGCGGACGAGCGCGCCCCAGTCGCTGCTCGCGAGGCTGCATGCCACGAGCAGCACCAGCACGGTCGGGTAGGCCGGCAGCTGGATGCGGTCGGGTAGTCGGTGCACGTCGAGATCGATGAAGGCGAGCGCCACCATGACCCAGCTGGCGAGCACGTAGACCGCCGGGACGACGGGTGGGTTGTCGGGCGAAATCGATTGCCACACAAGCCCGCTCGCGACCGTCGTGACCGGGACGACCCACCACGAAGGGGGGTGCGACAGCTCGCGCTCGTCGTCCAGCCGGTAGCCCAGGAGCGCCAGCCGGGACCGCAGTGCGACCCCCGCGAGGACGCCGAGGATGGTCACGGAGAGGGCGACGATGTCGGGCACGAAATCGACCCTATCGGCGCCCCGGGGCCTCGTCGATTCGGATCGCTTGAAAAATTTACTGAAGAAACTCTGGCAAAAACCTGACCAAGCCCTTACGGTTACGAATCAGTTGGCCAGGTATTCCTGAGACAGCACTTCGGGGGAAGACCAGATCAACCAGTCGTACGGCAGTGCCATGCCCTGGTGCCGCCATCCCTGCACCACGTCCCTGCACCTCGGTGGTTTACGAGGTCCCTTCAGCCGCAACGGCTCTCGCCGCCAGCCCGTATCGGGCCGCCGGCCCCTCAACGGCCCGTCGTCGACGGACCTGGTCTGACGACCGCAGCATCATCCCGCCACACGCCGTGCCCGATCCGGGCTCCTCGGCGCCTTCTCACAAGGAGAGAACCATGCTCGAGCTCTACGTCCGCCTCCAGTCCCTGCTCACCGTCCAGCGCGAGAAGGGGGCGACCGCCGTGGAGTACGGCATCATGGTCGCCCTCATCGCGGCCGTCATCGTCGGCCTCGTCGCCACTCTGGGCGGACAGATCCGGGACGCGTTCCAGACCGTCATCGACGCGCTGCCGTGATCTAGACCCAAGAGCTCCGCGGCGGGGGCGTCGACCCCGTGTCCGTCCCCGCCGCGGAACCCAGTTCGTGCACGACCCGGACCCCTGCGCGGTCCTCCACTTCCCACTTCCCATGACGACGAGGCCTCGAAGGGGCGAACCATGGCACGCACGAGACGTTCCCGACCAGCGTGGCGCCAACGCGGCGCTGCGGCGGTCGAGCTCGCCATCGTCCTGCCCCTGCTGTTCCTCGTCATGGCCGGCATCATCGACTTCGGCCGCTACTTCCTCACCGAGATCCAGCTGACCAACGCGGTCCGTGAAGGTGCGCGGGTGGCGGTGATCGGTGAGGACATCGACGACATCAGGACCCGGGTGCTCACGGCCGCTCCGGCGGTCCCTGGGCTGACGGCGGGCACGGTCACCGTGGCGGCGTGCGCAGGTGCGGGGAGCAATGCCACCGTGACGGCCACCGGCGACTTCGACTGGATCCTGCTCGAGCCGGCGCTGAACATGTTCGGTGCCGCCGGTGCCCTGCCCGAAGCCACAGCAGAGGCGGTGATGAGATGCGGTGGGTGAGCCTGAGGGCCCATGCCTCACGTCGCCTGCAGGGCGAGCGCGGAGGCGTCGCCGTCATCGTCGCGGTCCTGTTCTCCGGGATGGTGATCATCGGCATGCTGGCCGTGAGCGTCGACCTGGGCAACCTCACGTACGAGCGTCGGCAGCTGCAGAACGGCGCCGACGCCACCTCGCTGGCTCTCGCCCAGGAGTGCGCCGAGGGAGCCGCTGGGTGCACTCCCGCCGGGGTCTCCGACCTGCTGAATCCCAATGCCGGGGACGAGCGCATGCAGTACGACAACCGGACCGCGAACGGCGCGCCGAGCGGCGTGTGCGGCCGCGGGGCCGGGTCGCTGCCCACCTGCCTGTCCACCGGCTCGATCGGGGACCTGGGCGAGTGCCCGCCCCTGCCGACCTGGCTCGCCGGGACCGGCGCGAGCGTCCCGTACGTCGAGACCTACACCCGCACGCTCACGACCTCGGGCGACGACGAGCTGTTCCTCCCCTTCTCGCGGGTCCTGGCCGGTGGGAGTGACGGGGATGCCGGGACGACCGCCTGTGCGCGCTCCGCGTGGGGCTCCCCGATGGGGCACCGCGCCACGCTCCCTTTGACGTTCAACGACTGTGAATGGCGAGAGCAGACCAACGACGGGACCGACTACGTCGAAGACGGCCCGGTCGGCACGAAACCTGGCTACGGCAACATCGGTGCTGGTCAGCCGCAGTGGCCAGACGCAGCGCGGGAAATCGTCTTGATCCTGCACAACCCAAAAACCCACGAAGCCAAGTGCTCATGGAACGGTAAGGATTTTCCTGGCGGCTTCGGGTGGTTGGGAACCACCGCCTGCACTGCAGAGGTGACCGACGGGAACTGGGTTCAGGTTGATCCCGGAAAGAGTGCCGGCAGCTGTAAGTCCACCATCGCGCCGCTCCACGAGACCGTCGTCGAAATCCCCATCTTTGATTGTGTGGGCGGTTTCTCCACCGCGCCGACTGCCAGCACGCCGCTCCCATCGAACTGCGATCCAACGGATGCGACCACGGGCGGCAAGAAGTCGTGGTACCACATCGCAGGGTGGGGCAGGTTCTACATCAGTGGGATCAACGTGCCTGGCGTCACCGAAAACTCGCACGTCCGCGGAGGCCCTCCGTGCACCGGCTCCGTCGCGTGCATCTCAGGGTGGTTCCTGACGGGCACTCTCGCGGATGCGCCTGGTATCGCCCCACCGGGCTCCGGAAACAACTTCGGCGTCAACGTCATCAAGCCTGCTGGCTGACCTTCAAGAATCGAGCTCCTCATG
The DNA here is from genome assembly GCF_039631275.1 of Janibacter sp. LM. Classification (NCBI taxonomy): domain Bacteria; kingdom Bacillati; phylum Actinomycetota; class Actinomycetes; order Micrococcales; family Intrasporangiaceae; genus Janibacter; species Janibacter sp. LM. The sequence continues at coordinate 137,754 of NZ_JBDIVG010000011.1, read as the reverse complement.
AAACGTCGCGTCATCGCAGTCATCGTCGCAGTCCTTCTGGCGCTCGGCGGGTCCGTCATGGTCCTGACCTACGTCCGCGGGGCGGATGCCCGGGCAGTGGCAGGAGCACAGCCGGTGTACGTCTACGTCGCCGAGCAGCCCGTCCCCGCGGGCACGACCCTCAAGGACGCCCAGCGCAACGACCTGATCGTCCGGACCAAGGTCGCCTCCGAGGCACGACCCGACGGTGCGCTCGAATGGGTCGGCCCGGACAACAACGCCCTCTTGGCTCTCTCGGACGTGCAGCCGGGTGAGTTCCTCATGAGTTCGCGCTTCGGCGCCACCCCGAAGGGGACCAAGGCGATCGAGGTGCCTCCCGGCAAGCTCGCCATGTCGGTCGAGCTGTCCGACCCGGCGCGGGTCGGCGAGTTCGTCACGCCGGGGTCGCGCATCGCGATCTACGCGACCCACAAGATCAAACTGATCGGGGACGGGGCCAAGGTCAAGCAGATCAACGAGCTCGACGTCTCGGGCACGAGCGTGCTGCTGCCCGACGTCCAGGTCATCGCGATGGGCAGGAAGCCCCTGGCGGCGCCGAGCCAGCAGACCTCTCCGGACGACGAGGAGCAGGGCACGTCCCAGGGCGACGAGCAGCCCAGCTTCCTCGTGACCGTCGCCGTCGACCCCAAGGACGCGCCGCGGCTGGCTCACGGCATCACCGAGTACTCGCTGTACGCGGGCCTGCGTGGGTCCGACGTCAAGATGGACGAGGGCTCCTCGACCAATGACATGAGCGTCTTCGACGAGGACGTTGCGGCCGAGCTGCTGCGGAAGGACGCGTCATGACCATCCTCTGGGACCAGGACATCCGGGCCCTCGACACCTACTCCTTCGCCCTCGGCGAGTCGGCCGACGTGATGACCCACGGGCCGCAGGTCGTGCGCGAGCTCGAGCAGTCGTCACGTCACCGGCTCGTCGTCATCGGCCCCGACATCCCCGTCGAGGCCGCCTGCGACCTGGCCGAGCACCTGCGCGTCCAGCGCCCCGAGGTCGGCGTCCTGCTGCTGCGGCACCGCCTCGACGTCAACGTCATGGGTTTCGCCCTGCGCAGCGGCATCCGTGAGGTCGTCCAGGCTGACGACCAGACCGCGCTCGCCGACGCCATGCGACGCAACGAACAGCTCTCCGCCCGCCTCGGCGGTGACGTCACCCGTCAGAAGCAGGGGCGGATCATCACCGTCTTCTCGGCCAAGGGAGGAGTGGGCAAGACGACCGTGTCGACGAATCTCGCGGCCCATCTCGCGACGAGCGGGGCGCGGACGCTCCTCGTCGACCTGGACCTGATGTTCGGCGACGTCGCCATCAGCCTCCAGCTCGTCCCCAACGGCACGGTCACCGATCTCGTCGCCATGCGGGGCCACATCGACCGGGCAGGGCTCGAGTCCGTCGTCGTCACCCACGAGGGCACGGGGCTCGACGTCATCGCGCCCTCGAGCGACCCGGGGGATGCGGAGCGCGTCCCCGCCGATGTCGTCCTCGAGATGCTGCGCACCGCACGCACGCTGTACGACTACATCGTCATCGACACCCCGCCCGCTTTCACCGACCACGTCCTCACCGCCCTGGACATCAGTGACCTCGCGGTGCTCATCACGACGCTCGACATCCCCGCGGTGAAGAACCTGCGCATCGCGATGAACACCCTGGACACCCTGGGTGGGTCCAGGGACAACCGGGTGGTCGTCCTCAACCGCTCGGGGCTCAAGGTCGGTCTGGACGGCGGCGACGTCGAGGACGTGCTCAAGCAGGCCATCGCCGTGAGCATCCCCAACAGCCTGAGCGTGCCGGCGGCCACCAACCGCGGCGTACCGCTGCTCGTCCAGGACCCCAAGGGACCGGCGACACTGGCGATCCGCGACCTGACCGATCGTGAGGTCCGCCGCCGGTTCGGCGAGCTGGTCGAGGAGGCCCCGAAGCGCGGCCTCGGGCTGAAGAGGAGCAGGGCATGAGCAGTCTCGCCGATCGTCTCGACCAGGTGCGCAACCCCGCTTCGGGCGGGGATCCAAGCGCCGGGCCACGCACGCGACGGGCCGGAGTCCACCACCGCGCTGACCCGCACGCCGACGTCAAGGCACGCGTCCACCAGGAGCTCGTCGAGTCCCTCGGGCCGCGCCTCTACGACCCGCACCTCTCCGAGGACGAGCTCGCCGCACAGGTGCGAGCGACCCTGCAGTCGGTCATCGACTCGGAGCACACACCCCTCTCGCAGGCCGACCGCACCAAGATCGCCCAGGACGTCTCCGACGACATCCTCGGTCACGGACCGCTCGAGCCCTACCTGCGTGACCCCGAGGTCACCGAGATCATGGTCAACGGGCCGGACGACATCTACATCGAGCGTGCCGGTCGCCTCTTCCCGGCGCCGACCAGCTTCGTCGACGATGCCCACCTGCGACGCACGATCGACAAGATCGTCTCCCGGGTCGGTCGGCGCGTCGACGAGTCGAGCCCGATGGTCGACGCCCGTCTGCCCGACGGCTCCCGGGTGAACGCGGTGCTGCCCCCCGTCGCCATCGACGGCTCGATGCTGACGATCCGCAAGTTCGCCGCGGACCCCTTCACCGATGACGACCTCGTCGGCATGGGGACGATGTCGCGGCAGGTCCGGGACTTCCTCGACGCCTGCGTGCGCGGCCGGCGCAGCATGGTCGTCTCCGGTGGTACCGGCTCGGGCAAGACGACGACGCTCAACGTCGTGAGCAGCTTCCTCCCCGAGGACGAGCGCATCGTGACCATCGAGGACGCCGCGGAGCTCCAGCTCCACCAGCGGCACGTGCTGCGCCTGGAGTCGCGCCCGCCCAACATCGAGGGGCGCGGGGAGATATCCATCCGCGACCTCGTGCGCAACGCCCTGCGCATGCGGCCCGACCGGATCATCGTCGGGGAGGTCCGTGACGCGGCTGCCCTCGACATGCTGCAGGCGATGAACACCGGCCATGACGGGTCGCTGACGACCGTCCACGCCAACTCTGCCCGTGACAGCCTCGCCCGGCTCGAGACGATGGTGCTCATGGCCGGCATCGAGCTGCCGGTGCGCGCCATCCGTGAGCAGGTCGCCGGTGCCGTCGACCTCATCATCCAGCAGTCCCGCCTCAGCGACGGCACGCGGCGCATCGTCGCCATCACCGAGGTGATCGGGATGGAGGGTGACGTCGTCACGCTCCAGGACCTCTACACCTTCGACTACGCCGCCGGACGGGACGCCGACGGGCGGTACCTCGGCTCGCTCGTGCCGACCGGGATCCGTCCGGTCTTCGTCCACGAGCTCGAGGACCTCGGGGTCGCCCTGCCGCCGCAGCTCTTCATGAGGTACACGTCATGAGGAGGCTCCTCGCCCGGGTGCTCGGGGCGGTGCTCGCATTCGTCGTGGCCGGTGCGCTCGGGGCGTCCCCCGCAGCAGCCGGGACGAAGGTGTCCATCGGCAATGTCGAGGTCGACGGCACCTCCGTGACCGGCGTCCTCACCTTCCGCAGCCCCGAGGTGGTCGAGGTCGACCCCGCCACCCTCGTCGCGAAGGTCGACGGCGAAGGGCGTGAGGTCTCGGTCTCGGAGTCCTCGAGCATCACGCGGACCTCGATGCTCGTCATCGACACGAGCGGCTCGATGGGGGCCGATGGCATGCGCACGGTGCGCTCGGCGACGAAGGCCTACCTCGCCGAGGCGCCCAAGGACGTGCGCGTGGGGGTCGCCACCTTCGCCGACACCGCCGGCGTCGACCAGGCGCCGACCGCCGACCGCGGCCGCGTCCAACGGGTCGTCGACGGCCTCGTCAGCTACGGCGACACCTCCCTCTACGCGGGGGTCACGGCAGCGGCCAAGGTCCTCGGCGACGACGGCGACCGCAGCATCGTCCTGCTCAGCGACGGCGCCGACACGATCAGCAAGGCCCGCACCTCGGACCGCAAGAAGGCGACGAAGGCCCTGCGTGACAGGGGGATCCGCGTGGACGTCGTGCGCTTCAACACCGACGACCCGGACGCCACGACCGCACTTCAGGGGTTCGCTCGTGCGGGCGGTGGCTCCGTCATCTCCGCCGCGGACGCGCAAGAGGTCGGCCGGGCCTTCGAAGGCGCGGCCCGCGCGCTGCAGTCCCAGTCCTCCTTCGAGATCACGACGCCCGGGCCGCTCGTCGGGAGCCACCTCATCCGCCTCGAGGGGAGCGCCGGGGGAGAGCCCTTCGTCGTCGAGCAGCGCTTCGACCTGGGCGCTGGTGCCGGTCCCGCCGCCGTGGCGCCCACCCTGGACGCGGAGGACGGTGCCCTGGGCCAGGTCGTCGCCCCCGGAGTGACCTCGTCGGTGTGGCCGTGGCTGGGTGCCCTGTGCCTCGGCCTGGCCATCTCGCTCTTCGCCTACGGCATGCTGACGCCCACCCTGCTCACCCGCCGTGAGCGGCGACTGGCCGCGATCGACACCTACGTCGTGCCGGGGCGGGCGGCCCGCGCGGACGCCCGCGCGACGAGCGCACCGCTGCGGGAGCAGCTCGTCGCCTTCGGCGAGCGGACGATGCACGGACGCCGCTCGACGACCCGGACCATGGAGCTCATCAACCGGGCCGACCTGCCGCTGCGGTCGGGCGAGTGGTTCGTCGTCCGTCTGGCCTCGGGCCTCGGAGGGCTCGTCCTCGGTACCCTCCTCGTGCCGGGACCGTGGTGGCTCGGCCTCGTGGTCGGGCTCGTCGTGGGCATCGGCCTGCCGCAGTTCGTGCTGCGCTTCCTCGCTGCGCGACGAGCGAAGGCCTTCGAGCGGGTCCTGCCGCAGTCGCTCATGCTCGTCGCGACGAGCTTGCGCAGCGGCTTCGGTCTCCCGCAGGCGCTGAGCGCCGTGGCGCAGGACGCGGCTGCACCCGTCGACCGGGAGTTCTCCCGAGCCCTGGCCGAGACCCGGATCGGCACCGACATCGCCGACGCCCTCGAGCGCATGGCCGACCGCATGGGCAGCGACTCGATGCGCATCGCTGTCATGGCGATCAGGATCCAGCGGGAGGTCGGCGGCAACCTCGCCGAGACCCTCGAGACCACGGCACGGACGCTGCTGGAGCGCGAGACCCTCCACCGCCAGGTCGCCGCGCTCTCTGCCGAGGGGCGGCTGTCGGCTCAGATCCTCATCGGTCTGCCGATCGTCCTTTTCTTCTACATGACGTACGTCAACTACGACTACGTCCAGCTGCTGTGGACCACCGCACTGGGACTCCTCATGTCCGTCGGGGCTGTGGTCCTGATGCTCATCGGTGTCGTCTGGATGCGTCAGGTCGTCAGGATCGAGGTGTGAGATGACCATTGCCATCATTGGTATCGGCTTCATCGCCGTGGCCGTCGTGCTCGTCGTAGCCGTGGTGGCGCTCGGTGCCAGCTCCGGCCCGACCGGGGTCGCCAGGAGCTTGGTGATGATCGAGGGGGGCATCAATCCGGCAGCGGTTGGCCGCAGCGAGCTGCCCGCCAAGGAGCGACTCGTGGAGCCGCTGATCAACGGCTCGCGTCGGCTCGCGGTCCGGCTGTCCCCGTCGGGCACCGTGGAGCGGCTCACGAGGTCCCTGGACCGGGCCGGCAACCCCTCCCCGTGGACCGTCGACCGCCTCATGGGGGTCAAGGGCATGTCCCTGCTCCTCGGGGCTGCCCTCGGCATCCTCTACCTGGGCGTCGGACTCGGAGGTTTCCTGCTCGCCGTCGTGCTCGGCGCCATCGGCTTCCTCATGCCAGACCTGCTGCTCCACAACGCCGGGCTGCGTCGTCAAGAGCGCACGGCCAGGGACCTCGCCGATGTTCTCGACATCCTCACCGTCTGCGTCGAGGCCGGGCAGGGGTTCGACGCGGCCCTCTTGCGCGTCGCTCGCACCACCGACGGCCCGATGTCGGGCGAGTTCGCCCGCGTGCTCTCCGAGATCCAGCTCGGCAAGACGCGCGCCGACGCCTTCTCCGCGCTGGGTGAGCGCATGGTGCTGCCGGAGGTGAAGAACTTCATCTCGGCGATCGTCCAGGCCGACCGCCTCGGCATCCCGATCGCCAAGGTGCTGCGCGAGCAGACGTCGGCGATGCGCATCACCCGCCGGCAGAAGGGCGAGGAGAAGGCGCAGAAGGTGACCGTCAAGATCCTCTTCCCGCTCCTGCTCTGCATCTTCCCCGCTCTCTTCGTCGTCATCATCGGCCCCGGCATCATCAGGATGATGGAGAGTCTCATGGGTAGTCTCTGATCCCCCTTCGTCCACCTGGAGGTACCCATGCGCCACCGTCGTCGCACCCTCGCCCTGATCACCGCCGTCGCCGCGATGGGAGGTGGCGTGGGGCTGGCCGCTCCCACGGCCGGCGCCGACCCGGCGCTGGAGTACGTGCAGCTCGGTGACTCCTACTCGGCCGGCAACGGCGCGGGCACCTACGTCGAGAAGACGTGCTGGCGCTCGCCGGACAACTACGGCGCGCGGGTGGCCCGGGCCGACGGCGCGAGCTACACCGACGTCGCGTGCAGCGGCGGGGTCGTCGCCGACATCCTCAACCCGCGCCCGCTCGGCGCGCCGACCACGCGCACCGCGACCTACGAGATCCCCGGCAAGGCGCCCAACGCCACCCACCACTGGCTGCGCCAGGCCAAGGCCGCCGAGCTCTGCGGGACGCCGGCCCAGGCCGACTGGTCCTACGAGTACACGGTGACCTCGGCGTCGCAGGTCGGGCGCGCACGGACCGCGACGGTCAGCTGCCAGCTGACCGCCGCCCCGCAGATCGACGCCGTCACCAGGGACACCGACGCCGTCTTCCTCACCATCGGCGGCAACGACATCGGCTTCTCCTCGATCGTGCTCAGCTGCCTCGTGCTGCGCAGCGCGAGCTCCTGCGAGGGCAGCCTCGAGACCGCCGATGCCAGGTTGCCGCGGCTGCAGCAGCAGACCAAGCAGGCCCTCGACGCCGTCCACGCGCGCTCCGGCGGCCACGCGCAGGTGTACCTGCTCGGCTACCCGCACCTCATCAACACCGACAGCTACTCCATCCCCGAGGCCGCCCCGACCTACGACGCCGGCGCCGCGCTCGACGCGCTCCAGCTCAGGGGCGACCGGGTCCAGCGCGAGGCCGTCGCCGAGCTCGACGACACGGCCGAGGGCCCGGGCGGGTTCACCTTCGTCGACGTCAAGCCCGCCTGGGACGGTCGGACCCACGGACTCGACCCGCGCTCGGTGCCGGACAACTCCCGAGCCTGGCTCGTGCCGGTGCTGGCCCCGGGCCGGGAGGTGCCCGAGTGGGCGCACCCGACCCAGGACGGCTACGCCGCGTCGGCCCGCGCGCTCGCGGCAGCGATGGACTGACGGCCGCCAGAGGCCGTTCGCCGATGATCCCGGCCTCGTGGTCCGAGATCGTCCAATGTTCGTCTAAGGTTTGGGCATGGTCTCTCGAGCGCGCTCAGGTCTCCGTCTGCGGGTCCTCGCCGGCATCGTCGTCGTCCTCTGGTTCGCGCTGGCCGGGATCGGCGGGCCGCTCGTCGGCCAGCTGTCCAGCGTGCAGGACAACGACCAGGCCTCCTTCCTCCCGCAGTCGGCCGAGTCGACGCGGGTGGCCGAGCAGCTCGCGGACTTCGACGCGGACGCGACCCTGCCCCTGATCCTCGCCGTCGAGGACGAAGGGGGGCTCGGCCGGGCCGTCCTCGGCGAGCTCAACGCCTGGGCCAAGCAGCTGCCGGCCCAGCAGGTGACCGACGTCCCCGGCACGTTCGGGGACTACCTGGCGCAGGAACGCATCCCGGTCATCCCGTCCGAGGACGGTCAGGCGGCGCTCGTCGTCCTCAGCCTCGACGCCGACGCGGTGCAGGAGACCGTCGAGGAGACCGCGATCTCCAACCTGCTCGTCGAGGACCTGCGGGGCGACCTCGCCCCCCAGGTCGACGGGGCGAGCGTCGCGGTGACCGGTCCGGCGGGTTTCGCCGCAGACCTGGGTGAGGCCTTCGCCGGCATCGACGGGCTGCTCCTGCTCGTCACGCTCGCCGTCGTCCTCGTCATCCTGCTCGTCGTCTACCGCAGCCCGGTCCTCCCCTTCGTCGTCCTGCTGACGAGCATCTTCGGCCTGGCCCTCGCCGCACTCGTCATCTACCCGATGGCCGACGCGGACTGGATCCAGCTGTCCGGGCAGAGCCAGGGCATCCTCTTCATCCTCGTCGTGGGTGCCGCGACGGACTACTCGCTGCTGCTCGTCGCCCGCTACCGCGAGGAGCTGCACTCCGCCGACCCGCTCCCTGCGCTCAAGGTGGCCTGGCGGCAGACGCTCGGACCCGTCGCTGCCAGCGGCGGCACGGTCATCGCCGGTCTGCTCTGCCTGCTGCTGTCCGACCTGGGCAACATCTCCGGCCTCGGGCCGGTGGGCGCCCTCGGCATCGCGGGCGCGATGATCGCCGCGTTCACGCTGCTGCCTGCGGCCTTGGCGCTCCTCGGCCGCGCGGCCTTCTGGCCCTCGGTGCCCCGGCGGGGGACCGAGCCCCGGCACCGTTTCTGGTCCGGCGTCGCCCGGCGCGTCACGGTGCGGCCACGGATCACGTGGGTGGTGACCACCGCGCTGCTGCTCGTCGCGGCCGTGGCGGCGCTGACCTTCCCGACCTCGGGGATCACGCAGGCGCAGTTCTTCACCACCGACGTCGAGTCCGTCGAGGGCCAGGGTGTGCTCGACCGGCACTTCGACGGCGGTGACCAGCAGCCGGTCCAGGTCATCGCGCCCGACGCGGCGGTCGAGGAGGCGAAGGGGGTCCTCACCGGCCACGAGGACGTCGCCGAGCGGGTGCAGGCGCAGGGGTCGACGAGCGGGGCCGGGACGACGCTGCTCTCGGCGACCCTCACGGTCGGCTCGGAGTCGGAGGAGGCGCGGCAGGTCGTGCGAGACCTGCGCGAGGAGCTGCACGCGGTCGACGGGGAGATCCTCGTCGGCGGCACGACCGCCACGGCGGTCGACACCGACGACGCGAGCACCCGCGACTACCGCGTCGTCGTGCCCGCCATCCTGCTCGTCGTGACGCTGATCCTCATCGCGCTGCTGCGGTCGGTGGCCGCCGCCGTGCTGCTCGTCGTGGTCAACGTCCTGACCTTCGCGGCGACGCTCGGGGTCTCCGCGGTCCTGTTCACCCAGGTCCTCGACCAGCCGGGCGCGGATCCGTCGACCCCCGTGCTCGGCTTCGTCTTCCTCGTCGCGCTCGCCGTCGACTACTCGATCTTCCTCATGACGAGGGCACGTGAGGAGTCACTGCAGGTCGGCACGCGGCGCGGCATCCGGCGCGCTGTCGCCGTCACCGGAGGGGTCATCACCAGCGCTGGTGTCGTGCTCGCCGCGACCTTCTCCGCACTGGCGATCATCCCGCTGCTCTTCCTCGCGCAGATCGCCTTCATCGTCGCCTTCGGCGTGCTGCTCGACACGATCGTCACACGGTCGATCCTCGTACCGGCCCTCGCCTCGGACCTCGGCAACCGGATCTGGTGGCCGTGGTCCGGCCGGATGGCCCCGGACGACGAGGTGGCGGGGACGCGGGACTGAGGCTCCGCCCCTTCGCCTCAGTCGAGCAGGTCGACGAGCATCGGCGCGACACCGATGTAGGTCGCGGGCGTCATCGCGGCGACGCGCTCCTCGACGTCGGCCGGCAGGCCGAGGCCGCGGACGAACTCCACGAGCTCCGGCTGGCCGATGCGGCGCCCGCGGGTGAGCTCCTTGAGCCGCTCGTAGGGCTCGTCCATGCCCTCGACGCCCTGGGCACCCAGTGCCCGCATGACCGACTGGATCGGCTCGCCGAGCACCTCCCAGTTGGCGTCGAGGTCGGCGAGCATGGCCTCCGGCACCGCGTCGAGGCCGGCGAGGCCGCGGCCCGCGTTGTCGATCGCGAGCAGCGAGTGGCCGAGGGCCGTGCCGATGTTGCGCTGCATCGAGGAGTCGGTGAGGTCGCGCTGCAGGCGCGAGGTGACGAGCGTCGACGCCAGCACATCGAGGAGGGCGTTGCTCACCTCGAGGTTGGCCTCCGCGTTCTCGAAGCGGATCGGGTTGACCTTGTGCGGCATCGTGCTCGAGCCGACGGTGCCCTGGCCGCGGACCTGCGCGAAGTAGCCCATCGAGATGTACGACCACAGGTCCGTGCAGAGGTTGTGCAGCACCCGGTTGTACCGCGCGATGTCGGCGTAGATCTCCGCCTGCCAGTCGTGCGACTCGATCTGCGTGGTGAGGGGGTTCCACGTCAGGCCGAGACCCTCGACGAAGGTGCGCGAGACCTCCACCCAGTCGGCCTCGGGGACGGCGGCCAGGTGGGCGCCGAAGGTGCCCGTCGCACCGTTGATCTTGCCGAGGTACTCGTCGGCCTGGATGCGGCGCAGCTGGCGCATCAGGCGGTGGGCGAGCACCGCGAGCTCCTTGCCCATCGTCGTCGGGGTGGCCGGCTGCCCGTGGGTGTGGGCGAGCAGCGGCACGTCGCGCAGCTCGTCGGCCATCGTGCCCACGGCCTCGGCCAGCGCGTCGGCGCGGGGGAGCCAGACCTGCTCGACGGCCCCCTGGACCATGAGCGCGTAGGCGAGGTTGTTGATGTCCTCGCTCGTGCAGCAGAAGTGGATGAGCTCGCTCAGCCCCGCGTCCTCTGGCGCCGGCGCGATCCTGCGCAGCCGCTCCTTGAGGTAGTACTCGACGGCCTTGACGTCGTGCTGGGTGACCTTCTCGGTCGCGGCGAGCTCGGCGATCGCCTCCGGCCCGAAGTCCTCGACGACCTGACGCAGCGCGGCCTGCTCGTCCTCGGTCAGCTGCCGCACGCCCGGCACGACCTGCTGGGTGGTCAGGTGGATCAGCCACTCGACCTCCACGTGCACGCGCATCCGGTTGAGCGCGGGCTCGCTCAGGTGGTCGATGAGCGGCGAGACGGCGGGACGGTAGCGACCGTCGAGCGCGCCGAGAGCGATCTGGGGCGTGGCGTCAGCGAGGCTCTGCATGCGCCCATCCTCCCAGAGGCGAAGGGGGTCCCCGTCACCTCGGTCGGTGCTCGGGACGGTTAGCGTGCCCCTGTGCCGCCCCTCACCCGCGCCTGGCTCCGCTCCCTCGCCGCCGGCGCAGCACTCGGCATCGCCGCGTGGTCGGTCAACATCACCACGACCGCCCAGATCGATGGCTCCGACCGGCTCCTGTGGGCGGTGCGCACCTGCATCAGCGTGCTCGTCAACGCCGGTGTGGTCTGGGCGGGTCTCGGGGTGCTCGCCGGGTGGCTCGTGCGCCGCCCCGGGCACGCCGTGCTCGCGGCGGTCGCGGCGAGCGAGCTGGCTCTCGTCGTGCACTACGCCATCGGCAGCGTCACCGGCACGATGCCGTGGGCGTCGTGGGGCGACAACATCTCGTGGTTCGTCGCCGCGATCGTCCTCACCGGCCCGCTGGGGCTCGTCGGGGCGGCGGCCCGCCGGACCGACCTGCGGGGCCTGCTCGCCCGGCTCGTCGTGCCAGCCGGCGCGATCACGGAGCCCTTCGTCACCGGGCTGATCGCCCCGACGTTCGCCAACGGTCCGGCGGACTGGTGGGCGCGGACCGTGGCGGGGACGGTGCTGCTCGCCGTCGGGCTCGTCGGCGCCGGGCTCGTCCTGCGGCGGCGCCCGAGCCGCGGTCTGAGGGCCACCGAAGGTGCCTGATCGGGCATGATGCGCTCGGCGGGCGGTCGACTCTCAGGGGAGTGGGCCGCTCGTCGTCATGCGTCCGGAGGGCCCTCGAGCCGGCTGCGCACGTGCTCGACGATGCCGTCCGCAGCGGCCTCGACCGCCGCGTAGGTCGCGTCGAAGTCGCTGTCGTCGCCGTACCAGGGGTCGGGGATCGCGAGGTCGTCCCCCTTCGGCCCGCTGGGGTCGAAGCTGCGGATCATCCGGATGCGGTCCTTGGCGTCGGGCACGCCGGCGAGGCGCCGCAGCACGGTGTAGTGACCGTGGTCGGCGGCGAGGACGAGGTCGCGGTCGGCGAACCACCGCTTGTCGAAGACCCGCGCCCGGTGCGTCGTGTAGTCGCCCGTGTGACCGTGGCGCTGCATCGCCGCGAGGCTCCGCGGGTCGGCGGGGTTGCCCTCCTCCCACGCGGTCGTCCCGGCGGAGTCGATGGCGACGCGGTCGCCCAGACCGGCCGCCTCGAAGCGCTCGCGCAGCACCCACTCGGCGATCGGCGAGCGGCAGATGTTGCCGGTGCAGACCACGGTGATCCGGTAGTCGCTCATGGCGCCATCGTCCCCCACTGGTCCGGGACGGACCAGGAGAGGTCCTGTGGACCCCCTGACAGTGCCCCGAGCAGCGGCAGCTCTCGGGCGCGCAGCACCTCGGCGTGCAGGGCCAGGGCGTGGCCGAGCCCGGGGGAGCCGGCCACGGTCCCGAGGACGATGCCGGTGGAGACCCCCTTGTAGCGAAGGGCGGTCCCCGCGTCCGCGAGCGTCCCACCCCGGGCGTCGAGCCGGCTGAGCAGCCCGGGGGCGGTGAGCACGAGCAGGTCCGGGGCGGTCTCGAGGGCGGCCAGCGCCCGCCGGGCGACGGGCGTGCCGGGGTCGCCGGCGAGGGAGACCGCCACGACCGGGCGGGCCAGGTCGCGCAGGGCGCCGACGAAGGCCGTGGCGGCCTCCGTCTCGTCCACGCCCAGGGCGTCGGCGAGGAGCACGACGCGGGGGAGCGAGAGCTCGGTGAGCGCGCTCACAGGCCCACCGCCCGGCGCAGCTGCGCACCCGTCCAGCGTCGACGGTCGGGGCCGCCGGCCTCCGCCTCCCGGACGAGCTCGACGATGCGCGCGCACACCGGCGCCGCGGACCCGTGGTCGGTGCCGAGCTGGACGACGGCGCCCTGGAGCTCGGAGATCTCGGTGGGTCGGCCGGCGTCGAGGTCGTCGGCCATCGAGGAGCGGGCGGTCGGTGCGACCTTGAGCGTGGCACGGGCGAGGTTCGCGTAGAGCGGTGTCGGCGCGCGGAGCAGCGCGGGGAGGGCCGAGGGCGGCAGCGGGGTCATCCGGGCCGGCGCGACGCCGACGCGGCGCGCCAGCGCGAGCGCCTCGTCCTGGCAGGCGGCGAGCACGACGCGGCAGTCACGGTCGCGCAGCTCCACGGTGAGGGGCAGGCCGGTGAGCGCGTTGATCGCGTTGTTGAGGTTGAGCAGGAGCTTGCCGAAGAGCACCGCCCGCATGTCCGGCTCGACGTCGATGCGCAACCCCCCACCGCGCGCCGCCCGGACGAAGGGGTCGACCCGCGGGTGGTCCTTGACCTTGAGCCGACCGTTCGTCGTCTGGGTCCAGCTCGCCCCGCCGTCGTGCACGATGTTGTAGGGGACCATCCCCGACAGCACGAGCGGGCGGGAGGCGCGGCTCGGGAAGGCCGCGGCGAGGGCCTCGTCGATCAGCGACGCGTTGCGCATGCCGTTCTGGAAGGAGATGACGACGCTGTCGTGCTCCAGGTAGGGCGCGATCTGCCGGACCGCGGTCTCCGTGCCGAGCGTCTTGGTCGTGATCAGCACATAGCGTGCACCGACGACCGCGCTCGCGTCGGTCGCCGTCGCCAGCCCGTCCGGGCGCACGGTGCGCGTCCGCCCGGACAGGTCGGTGACGGTCAGGCCCTCGCGGTCGATCGCGGCCATGGTGGCCTGCCGGCCGACGAGCGTCACGTCGGCGGCTGCGGCCAGCCACCCGCCGAGGTAGCAGCCGATGCTGCCGGCTCCCATGACGGCCACGCGCGTGCGGTCCATGGCTTCCCCCTGACGACTCGTGCGGTGCGTCCGGCGATCCTACGTCGTCGTGGACGAAGGGGACGCTGGCTCAGCCCGACGTGACGAGGTCTTCGTCGGCGACCCGGGCGGAGGTGCGCTCGGTGAGCGCCTCCCCTTCGACATCGACGTTCGGCAGCACCTTGTCGAGCCAGCCGGGCATCGCCCAGGCCCGGTCCCCGAGCAGGTACATGAGCGCGGGGATGAGGACCATGCGCACCACGAAGGCGTCGAGCAGGACGGCCGTCGCGAGGGCGAAGCCCATGGACTTGATGAGGTTGTCGGGCTGCAGCATGAAGGCGGCGAAGACCGAGATCATGATGAGCGCGGCCGCGGTGACGACGCGGGCGCCGTGGCGGAACCCGTCGACGACGGCCTCGCGGGCGGTGTCCCCGTGGACATAGGCCTCACGCATCCGGGTGACGAGGAAGACCTGGTAGTCCATCGCCAGCCCGAAGACGATGCCGATCATGAGGATCGGCAGGAAGCTCACGAGGGGCGCGCCGTCGACGAGGCCGAAGGCACCCTCCTGGAAGACCGCCACCGTCGCGCCGATCGTCGCGAGGGTCGAGAGCACGAAGCCCAGCGTCGCGGTGAGCGGCACGAGGATCGAGCGGAAGACGAGCATGAGCAGGATGAAGGCGAGCCCGACGACGACCGCGAGGTAGGGGACGAGCGCGCCCTGCAGCTTCTCCGAGACGTCGGTCTGGATCGCGGTGAGGCCGGTGACGCCGATCGTCGTGCCGGTCGCCTCCTCCTGCGCGGCGATGCCGTCGCGGATCGTGTGGAGCAGCTCCTCGGTGGCCTCGTCGTTGGCTCCGGTGGCGGGGGTGACCATCACCTGTGCGCCGGTGCCGTCCTCGTTCATCGCGACGACCTGCGCGTTGGTGACCCCGTCGAGGTCGCCGAGCCACTGCGCGACCTCGCCGTAGGCCCGGGGCGCCCGGCGCGGGTCCTCGAGGTCGCGACCGTCGACGACGACGACCATGCGGGCCTCCTGGCCGGGACCGAAGCCGGCCGTGAGCAGGTCGGCGGCCCGGCGCTGCGGGGTGTCGGCCGCGGCCGTCGAGTCGCTCGGCAGGGCGAGGTGCAGGTCCTTGGCCGGGATCGCCAGGGCGCCGAGGGCGAGGACCGCGACGAGGGCGGCGACGACCGGGTGCCGGCCGATGGCGCCGGCCCAGCGGGTGCCGCCGTTGTCGAGGTGCTGGCCCTCGTCGACGGCCCGGTCCTTGCGCAGCTGGCCGGCGAAGGCGCGTCGGCCGAGGGCGCCGAGCACGGCCGGCAGGAGGGTGAGCGCGACGAGCACGGCGGCGAGGACGGTGCCGGCCGCGGCCAGGCCCATGGCGGTGAGGAAGGGGATGTTGACGACGGCGAGGGCGACGAGCGCGATGATCACGGTCAGCCCGGCGAAGACCACGGCCGAGCCGGCGCGGCCGACGGCCAGGCCGATCGCATGCTCGCGGTCGCTCGTGTGCCGCAGCTCCGTGCGGTAGCGGGAGAGGATGAAGAGCGCGTAGTCGATGCCGACGGCCAGGCCGAGCATCGACGCGAGGATCGGGGTCGTGGTGCCGAGGTCGAACACGGCCGTGGACGCGGTGATGCCCGTGATGCCGATGCCGACGCCGACGAGCGCGGTGAGGATCGGCAGGCCGGCGGCCACGAGCGAGCCGAAGGTCAGCACGAGGACGACGAGCGCGACGGCGACGCCGATGAGCTCGCTCGTCATGCCCATCTCGGGCATGCCCTGCATGCCGGTGCCGGTCGCCTCGACGGTCAGGCCGGACTCGCGGGCCTCGTCGACTGCCGTGTGGACCGCGTCCCGGCTCTCCTGCTCGACGTCCGTGACGGCCTCGACGTCGAAGGTCCACTGCACGAGGCCGGTGCGGCCGTCCTCGGTGAGCGGTGAGACCGCCTGGGCGTCGGCCCGGGCCACGGCCTCCGGCTGCCCGTTCTTCGCGGCGTTGTCGAGGTAGGTCTTCTCGACCCCCTTCGCCGCCGTGACGGGGTTGACCAGCTGCTCCGGGTCGCCCACCTGGGGGACCCTGCGCAGGTCCGCGAGCAGCGCCTCGACGGCCCGGGTGTTGGCCGGGTCGGACAGCTGCTCACCGGCGGGTGCCTGGACGACGACCGTGCCGGTGGCCCGGTCGAAGGCGTCCTGGGTGCCGGGGAAGAGCTCCTGCTGCAGCTCCTGGGTCTGCTCGGACTCGATGCCGGGGATCGTGAACTTGTCGCTCAGCGGCTTCGACAGCGTGCCGGCGGCGACGCCGATCCCGATGAGGACGACGAGCCAGCCGATGAGGACGGCCGGCCAGCGCCGGTACGCAGTCCGGCCGAGCCGGTAGAGGGCGTGCGCCATGGGGGTGCCTTTCGAGGCGTCGGTGGTGAGGGCGGGTGGCCTCGTCGTCGGGGCCGGCGGTGCAGGGGCGAAGGGGGTCACCCCCGGGCGGCGAAGATCTCCCGGGCGGTGGCGAGGTTGGCGTGGACGCCGGTCGACAGGTCGACGTCGCTCGGGCGGGCGATGAGGTCCTGGATCGTCCGGCCGACGATGCCGCCGACGATCGCGAGGGCGACGCGCGCGCGGTCGGGGGTGACGCCCGCGCGGGTGATGAGGTGGCCGACGAGCTCCTCGGCGAGCCCCTCGACGTGGGCCTGGACCCGCTCGTGGAGCTGCGGGTTGCGCTGGACGATGTCGTGGAGGCGCTGCCAGTCGCCGGCGGTCGCCTGGTCGCCGCCGAGCGCCTCGACGACGACGAGGGTCAGGTCCTCGAGCAGGTCGCCGGTCGGCCCGCCGGAGCGCAGCAGCTCGACCTGCTCGTCGGTGACGTGGGGCAGGGCGCCGAGGACCGCCTCCTCCTTGGAGGAGACGTGGTTGAAGAGCGTGCGTCGTGAGCACCCCACCGCGCGGGCGAGGTCGTCGGAGGTGAACCCCGAGTACCCGCAGTCGACGGCCAGCCTCTGGGCGGCCGCGATGATCGCGCTGCGGCGGTCCCCCTTCGCCGTCCTTGCACTGATGCTCATGGAGTGCAGTCTTGCACTGTGGCCCCCTCAGTGCAAAACCGTCTGCATTGCCCTAGGGCAATGCAGACGCCCGGAGCCCGCCCCCCGGGTGGGGGAGCGGGCTCCGGGCGGTGCGGTGCGGGTCAGGCGTCGACGGGCACGAGGCGGCCGACGAGGCCGCGCAGCTCGCTGTCGAGATCGGCGTCGACGAGCTTGCCCTCGGTGAAGGCCTCGTACGAGGCGCCCAGACCGAAGGTGTCCTCGACGACGGCCGCGCCGGCGACCTGGAGGCAGCGCACGGCGTCCTGGCGCGCCCACTTGGCGGCGTAGGGGGAGCCGGAGGCGGCCATGACGATGGCCGGCTTGTCCTGGATCGCGGCCTCGCCGCGGGGGCGGGAGAGCCAGTCGATCTGGTTCTTGACGACGCTGCTCAGCGTGCCGTTGTACTCGGGGGTGACGACGATGACCGCGTCGGCGGCCGCGGTGGCCTCGCGCAGCTCGGCGGCGATCGCGGGGACGGAACCCTCGACGTCGAGGTCCTCGGAGTAGTGGGGCAGCTCGGCGCCGCGGTCGAAGACGGTCGCGGTCGACCCCTCGGGCAGGTGAGCGAGGGCCGCCTCGGCGAGGGTGCGGTTGGTGGAGCCGGCGCGCAGGCTGCCGACGAGGACGAGGACGTTCATGGGGACTCCCGCAGGTGGTGGAAAGTTTGATGGTCAAGCACTTGACCAGAGATAGGGTGCGCGTCCGTCCTCGATAATGTCAAGTCCTTGACCAATGCCCTACCCTTGGCCCATGACCCCCGACGAGCTCGCTCCCGCAGCCTGCGCCGGCGCGGACGGCGCACCCCCGCTCGTCAACCTCCTCGCCAGGGCGCAGGCGGCCTTCGTCGCCGACTTCGACGCCCGCCTGCGCGCCTCCGAGATCGAGCACCTCTCGCTCGCGCACTCCAGCAACGTCCTGCGTCACCTCTCCGACGGACCGCGCCGCGCGCGCGAGATCGTCGACCGCTGCGGCGTGACCAAGCAGGCGGTGAGCCAGCAGATCGCCCACCTCGAGCGCAACGGCTTCGTCGCCGTCGGGCGCGACGACGAGGACCAGCGCGCCCGCGTCGTCAGCCTCACGACGAAGGGGGAGTGCGCCCAGGTCGTCGTCCGCCGCCTCTTCGTCGAGGTCGAGGAGGAGTGGGCCGCCCGCATCGGGGGCGACGAGGTCGCCGCGATGCGGGCGGCCCTCACCGATCTCCTCGGTGACGGCTCCTGCTGATCAGGCGGTCTCGAGCGTCCCGCTCGTCTCGCCGTGCTTCTTGCACGTCCCCGTCCAGCCGGACCGGTCGCGCTCCACGGCGAGCTTGCGTCGGCACGTCGTGCAGTGCACGGGCGGCTCGACGGCCAACCGCTGCCGGCACACGACGTGGTTGCCGCGGTTGGCGGAGTTGCCGCAGTGTCCGCAGTAGGTGACGGCGATGACGGGCGGGATCGCCCCGAGGGTGTCGGGGTCGCTCCAGCCGGAGTCCCCGGCGGTGGGCAGGTCAGTCATGCCGCCGATTCTCTCCCATGGACCCCGGGTGGTGCGCGGCGGTGCCGCCGATCAGCCCCCGAGCAGGTCGGACAGGCTGCTGCCACCCCCGCCGCCGGAGCTCTGGTGGCCACCGTCGGTGACCGACTCGGCCGGCTGGACGAGCACGTAGCCCTGCCCGCCGAAGGCCATCTGGAAGGTCTCGCCCGTGCCACCGCGGATCATCGACTTCAGGCCACCGGTGTCGACCCTGATGTCCATCCGGACGCCACCGGTCCACATGACGACCGCCTGGGCGTCACCGAAGGTGGGCGCGCTGCCCACGTCGAGGGCGACGGGCTCTCCCTTCGTCGTGATCGCGACGTAGCCGCTGCCGCGCAGGGTGACGTTGTACAGGCCACCCGTCATCGCCGCGCCGCGGGCCTGGATGCGGTGGATGTCCCAGTCGATGGAGGAGGAGAAGGCGAGGATGCTGTTGCCGTTGACCGAGATCATGTCGTTCTCCAGGTACATCACCTGGATCTCCTGCGCCTCGTTGGCGACGAAGAGCTCGCCCTGGCCGGAGCAGGTCATCATGTTGACGCCCTCGCCGGTGGTGGCCTTCTTGAGCATCTTGCCCAGGCCGCCGGAGCCCTGGTTCTCGAAACGGATGTCGCCCTGGTAGGCAACCATCGAGCCCGTGCGGGCCATGACCGGGCCGTGGCCCATCTGGATCTTGAGCAGCTTCTTGTTCTGGAGGGAGAACTGGTCGGAGCTCTGCTCCTCCTTGAACTCGTGGAAGAGCGAACCGTGGATCGGCATGTCTGTGGGCCCCTTCGGCAGTTGCGGCGTCCCCCTGTGGGCGCCGACCCTGCAAACTGTAGAGGGCGCGCCCGGCGGCATCTAGGGTGAGAGCTCCCCATGACGCAGGGGGACAGCCACCGCAGCGAAGGGACGCGCATGAGCTTCTTCGACAAGGCCCGCGCAGGGGCTGAGCTCGGCGAGATCGACCGGCACTACCGCGACCTCGGCCTGCTCGCGTACCTCGCCGCGACCGGCCGGGCGGTCGACCCGGCGGCGCAGCAGCAGCTGCTCGCGGTGCTGCGCGGGCACGAGGAGCGCGGGGCGATCCGCGACTTCGTCCTCGGCACGACCGGGCAGCCGGCGGTGGGTGCGCCGCCCGTCCCGCAGCGACCCGGTGGCTCCGACGGGATCCCGCAGCCGCCGCCGGAGCGCGCCGGTCGGCACGGGGACTTCCTCGAACAGCCCCGCTCGTCGGGGCCCGCGCCGGAGGGCACGTGGGCGCCGAGCGACCCCGACGGGACCACCGGTCCGCGCCCGACCCCTCCGCCGCCCCCGAGCATCGGTGGCACGTGGGGCCCACCGCAGCAGGGGAGCGCCGGTCCGGCGCGCTGGCAGCCCGTCCGCGCCCGCGACGACGAGTAGGACCCGGAGCGAAGGGGAGCCCCGGTCAGCTGACCCCGACAGCTGTCGCGAGCCCGGCCGGCAGGGCGAAGGCCGCGACGCAGATGCCGTAGAGGACGAATGTCTGCCACGGGGCCGGGTCGTCGGCGACGAGCAGCCGGATCCGGGTGGCGGCGGCGCCCGCGCCGGCGCTGATCCCGAGGACCCCCGGTTCGCTCGCGCCGGCGGCCTCGGCGAGGGAGACGATCGCGCGACCCAGCGCGACCTCACCGGCCTCCTCGCGGGCCGCGCGGTCGGCGAGGACCTCCACGAGCAGGGCCACCTCGCGCAGCGCCGCGTCGGTGCGCAACCACGCGGGGGTGGCCGTGTGCAGCACGGTGAAGAACTCGAGCACCAGGTCGTGCCGCTCGCGCAGGTGGGCCTCCTCGTGGGAGACGACGGCAGCGAGCTGGTCGTCGGGCAGCGCGGCGAGCGCGGCCTCGGTGATGACGAGCCGGGAGCCGGCGCCCGGGACGCAGTAGGCCGACAGTCGGTGGGAGGGCAGGACCCGCGTGTGGTCGCCCTCGTGCCGGCCGACGATGTCGACGAGCTGGCGGTGCGCGTCGCGGGCGGCCCGGATCCGCGTGCCGACGCTGTGGCCGTTGCCGAGCAGCCGCACGAGCACACCGGTCGAGGCGAGCGTCGCGACGACGAGCACGACGACCCCGGGGACGGTCGGCAGGGGGTGGGGCCGCAGCCACGCGACGGGGGCGGCGGTGAGCAGGCACAGCACCGCGGAGAGGGAGAGCGACTGCCACACGAGCAGGGCTGCGCGCGGGCTGCGGCGCAGGCGCTCGATGCGCACGAGCAGGCGAGGTGCGGTGAGGAGTGCCGCTGCGCAGAGCAGCAGCAGGGCGGCGATCACCCGTGCGAGTCTGCCGCACCCCTGCCGCGGCGTCGGGGGCGATCCCCCTTCGCCTCGACCTCGGCCATGGCCTCGCGGACGGCGGCGAGGTCGTCAGGGCTCGCCTCGTTGAGGAAGTGCAGGATCGCCGCCTGCCGGTCCGCGCTGCTCAGGTCGTGCAGCGGGCTGCGCATGGCCTCGGCGGTGAGCGACTCGCGGCTCGAGGCCGGGCGGTAGCGCCAGGCACGGCCGTCGCGCTCGCGGGTGGTGACCCCCTTCGCCTCGAGGCGGGAGAGGACGGTCATCACGGTCGTGTACGCGGGGTCGCGGCCGGCGAGCCGGTCGAGCACCTCGCGGACGGTGAGCGCGGCGTCCTCGGCCCAGAGCACGTCCATGATCGCCTGCTCGAGGTCACCCAGGGATGCGTTCTTGGGCACGGGACGCCCCCTCCTGCTCGATGGTGACGACCCGGTCCATGCGGTCCAGGCCGACGTCGTGGTGGGTCACCATGATCACCGATCGACCGCGCGCGTGACGCATCAGGTCCGCGAGGACCGCGTCGGCGGTCGGGTGGTCGAGGTGCGCGACGGGCTCGTCCAGGAGGATCACCGGACGGCCGCTCGCGATGGCGCGGGCGATCGACAGCCGGGTGCGCTCGCCGCCGGAGACGCCGAGCCCGTGGGTGCCGAGCCGGGTGTCGAGGGCGTCCTCCAGCGCGTCGAACCAGGCGCCGAGACCGGCCTGGCGAAGGGCGTCGACGAGCGCCTCGTCGTCCGCCTCCGGCGCTGCGAGCGAGAGGTTGTTGCGCAGGGTCGCCGCCAGCACGTGCGGCTCGTCGTCGACGATCGCGAAGAGCGAGCGCACGTCCTCCAGCCCCAGTCCCGTGACGTCGGCGCCGTCGACGGTGTACGCGCCGCCGGTCGGGTCCAGGTGGCGGGCGAGCACCGCGAGCGCGGTGGACTTGCCGGCGCCGTTGGCCCCGGTCAGCGCGACGTGCTCGCCGGGCTCGACCACGAGGTCGACCGGGCCGAGGTCGGTCCGGGCCCCGGTCCACCCCGCGGTGACGCCCCGCAGCTCCAGGCGCGGCGCGCGGGTCCGGATGGCGCAGGGGGAGTGCAGGGGCACGGGCCGGCGCCCGTCTCCTGCCACCGCCGGTGCCTGGTCGAGCAGCGCGTCCAGGCGCTGCTGGCAGGCCCGGGCCCGGGCGAGGGCGCGGGTGGCGTCGGTGAGGACACCGAGGGCCTCGCCGGTCGCGACGGGCGCGAGGACGAGCAGCGCCATGACCGGGGTGTCGGCACCCGAGGTCGTGGCGAGGGCCGCCGCGGCGAGGGTGGCCACGCCGGTGATGACGAGGACCAGCGCGGCGGTGAGAGAGCGGCCACGCGACTGGCGGGCGATGCTCGAGCGCAGCCGCTCGTGCGCCTGCGCCAGCCAGCGGTCGGCGGTCGCGCCACCCCCGATCGAGCGCAGCTCGTCGGCGTGCTCGGCGGTGAGGTGGGCGACGCGGGCGGCCTCGGCCCGCGCCGCGAGCACGGAGGTCTGCGCCCGCGACTCGAGCCGGTCGGCGACGAGCGCGGTCGCGCCGGCGGCGAGCAGCATGCCAGCGAGGACGAGCCCGACGCGCGGGTCGACGAGCGCGGTGAGCGCCGCGGCGAGGACCCCGGCGAGCAGGGCCGAGAGTGCGGGGACGGTGACGCGCACCGAGGCCTCGACGACCTCGGTGAGGTCGTCGACGACGCCGGTGAGCACGTCGGCGCGACCCCGCGAGCCGAGGCGGGCGGGGGTGAGTGGGACGAGCGCGGCGTACGTGGCCGTCCGCCGCTCGGCGAGGTCGGCCAGCGCGGCGTCGTGGCTGCGCAGGCGCTCCCAGTAGCGGAAGACCGGGCGCGCCAGGCCGAAGGTGCGCACCGCGACGATCGCGGTGAGCAGCAGCATGATCTGGGGTCGCTGGTCGGCTCGGACGATGAGCCACCCCGAGGTCGTCGTCAGGGCGATCCCGGAAGCGGTGGCGACACCGCCGAGGAGGCCGGCGACGACCAGTCCGCGGTCGAGGCGAAGGGGGCGGGGCAGGCGCGGGCTCATCGGGCCACCAGCTCCCCGAGGCGGACGTGCGCGGCTGCGCGGCCGACGAGGTCGGGCTGGTGCGTCACGGTCAGGACCGTGCGTCGACGGGCGAGACCGGCGATGACCTCGCCGATGGCAGCGGCGGAGGCGGGGTCGACGTGCGCGGTCGGCTCGTCGAGGAGCACGACGGGCGCGGGGGAGAGGAGCGCGCGGGCGAGCACGAGCCGGGCCCGCTGGCCCGCGGAGAGCCCGAAGCCGTCGTCGCCGATGGGGCTGTCGAGCCCGTCGGGCAGGGCCGCGACGGCGCCGTCGAGCCCGACCTCGCGCAGCACGCGCCAGATCTCGTGGTCGTCGACCGGCCCGGCGATCGTCAGGTTGGCCCGCAGGCTCCCGGCCCCGAGGAAGGGCCGCTGCGTCACGAGGTGCACCTCGCCCGTGCGGACCTCGCCGGCATCGGGTCGGCGGATCCCCGCGATGACCTCGAGCAGCGTCGTCTTGCCGCACCCGGAGGGGCCCGTGACGACCGTCAGACCCGGACCGGCGGTGAGGTCGACGCCTTGGAGGACGCGGTGCCTCGTGCCCGGGTAGGTGTAGTCGACGCCGGTGACCTCGACCCCGCCCGTCGCGCCCCCCTTCGCCCGCACCGTCCCGGACGAGCGCGGCTCGAGCTCGGCGAGGACCTCCTCGAGGGCGGCGGCGCCGTCGGCGGCGGAGTGGAACTCCGTCCCCACGCGCCGGATCGGCCAGTAGGCCTCGGGCGCGAGGAGGATCGCGGTGAGCCCGACCGAGAGCGCGATCGAGCCGTGGGTGAGGCGTAGGCCGACGGCGACCGCGACGATCGCGACCGAGATCGTCGCGAGCAGCTCCAGCGCCGCGGCCGACATGAAGGCCAGGCGGAGCGTGCGCATCGTCGCCCGGCGGTGGCGCTGGCTCACCGTGCCGATGGTCTCCACCTGTCGGTCCGCGCGCCCGTACGCGACGAGCGTCGGCAACCCGCGCATGACGTCGAGGAAGTGCCCGGCCAGGTCCGTCAGCGCACCCCAGCGGCGGTCGGTGTCCTCCTGCGTCGTCGCGCCGATGAGTGCCGCGAAGAGCGGCAGCAGCCACACCGTGAGGACGACGACGAGCGCGCTCGGCCAGTCCACGACGACGAGGCAGATGATCGCGAGCGGTGGCACGACCGCGGCCGAGACGAGGGCGGGCAGGTACTTCGCGATGTACGGCTCGACGGTGCTCGTGCCCTGGGTCGCGAGCGTGAGCGCCACGTCCTGGGAGGGCCGCTCGTCGATCGTCCGCTCGCGCCAGACGGCGAGCAGCTGCTCCCGTAGCCGGGTCGCGACGAGCGCACCCGAGCGGGCGGCGATGGTCTCCGAGGCCGCACCCAGCAGGGCACGAAGGGCGAATAGCCCGCCGGTCCACAGCGCCGGCTCGAGCAGCGCCTCCCCCCGCACGACGGCGACGACGAGTGCGGCCAGCGCGAAGGCGGTCGCGATGGTCGAGATGCCTTGTGCCACACCGATGCCCGCGAGGACAGCGACGGGCCTCCGGGTGGCCGGGACCACCCGGAGGATGCGCGGGTCGAAGGGACGCATCGTCAGTGCACCTCGACGCGCTGCGGCAGGTGCTCGACGGTCAGGCGGCGGCGGAAGACCCAGTAGGTCCACGCCGTGTACGCGAGCATGATCGGCGTGAAGACGACCGCGGCCCAGGTCATGATCTCGAGGGTCAGCGGCGAGCTCGCGGCGGCGTCGAGGGTGAGGTCGGCGCTGTCCCCCCGACCGTTGATCGCGTTGGGGAAGAGCATGAGGAAGTAGCTCACGACGGTCAGGCCGATCGTCACGGAGGTGCCGGTGAAGGCCAGGCCCTCCGCCCCCTTCGCGTTGGCGGCGATGGCGGCGAGGAGCGCGACGGCGGCGAGGCCCGCGACCACCCACGAGCCGGCGGTCCCGCGCTGCAGGCCGAGGGTGGCGAAGAGGGCGACGGCGAGGACGGCGGAGACGAGGCCGGCCCTGGTCGCGACCGCGCGCGCCTCGGCCCGGATCGGCCCGTCGGTCTTCAGCGCGAGGAAGTGCGCGCCGTGCGCCATGCACAGGACGGTGAGGGTGAGGCCACCGAGCAGCGCGGTCGGCGTGAGCAGGCTGAGGAGCGACCCGTCGAACTCCGTGTACCGCGTGCTGCCCATCGTGTGCTCGGTCATCGGCAGGCCGGCGACGAGGTTGGTGAGCGCCACCCCGACGAGGAAGGGGGCGATGTACGAGCCCGCGACGATCGCCAGGTCCCAGCGGCGCACCCACTCCGCGTCGTGACGCTTGTGCCGGTACTCCAGGCCCATGTTGCGCAGGATGAGCGTGACGAGCAGGAGCAGCAGCGCGAGGTACATGCCGGAGAACATCGTGGCGTACCAGTGGGGGAAGGCCGCGAAGGTCGCGCCGCCCGCGGTGAGCAGCCACACCTCGTTGCCGTCCCAGTGGGGGCCGATGGTCGTGAGCATCGTGCGGCGGCGGTCCTCCTCGTCGTGCTCTCCCTCGAGCACCGGCAGCAGCATGCCGACCCCGAAGTCGAAGCCCTCGGTCACGAGGTAGCCGGTCCACAGGACGGCCAGCAGGACGAACCAGATGGTGATGAGATCCATGTCGGTGCTCCCGGGTCAGTAGGCGAACTCGAGCGGCTCGTCGTCCTCGACGAGGCGGGGTTCCTCGAAGGGGTCGGCGCCGCGGCGGATGTAGGACAGGAGGAGCTTGACCTCGACGACCGCGAGCCCGCCGTACAGCAGGGTGAAGACGATCATCGAGGTCCACACGTCGGCGCTGCCCACGCTCGGGGAGACGGCGGTGTGCGTGGCCATCTCGCCGAAGACGACCCACGGCTGGCGACCGACCTCGGTGAAGATCCAGCCGAAGCTGTGGCCGAGCACGGTCGCGATCGGGGTGAGCACGATGAGGGCCTGGACCCAGCGCTGCATCGGGACACGGTCCTTGCGGGTGGCCCACAGGACCCACGCGCCGACGGCCATGGCGAAGAAGCCGGTGGCCATCATCAGCCGGAAGTTCCAGTAGGTCATGGCGATCGGCGGGATGTAGGTGCCGGCCTGCGTCAGCTCGCCGTCGGAGAAGGTCGCTCGGTACTCGTTCTCGAGGTCGACCATGCCGCGGACCTGCCCGTCGAAGCTGCCGGTGCCGAGGAAGGAGAGCAGGCAGGGGATCTCGATGACGTGCGTGGGGTCCTCGCCGCCGAGCCCGGCGACGGTCAGGACGGAGAAGGGGGCGCACTCGCCCGCGGGCGGGGTGTCGTACAGGGCCTCGGCCGCCGCCATCTTCATCGGCTGGACCTCGGTCATCACCTTGCCCTGCAGGTCGCCGCTGATCGCGACGCCCATGCCGGAGACGAGGACGACGACGGCCCCGAGGCGCGCCGCGTGGCGGTACATCCTGCGGTCGGCGTCGGGTCCCCCCTTCGCCCGGTGCAGGCGCAGCTTGTGCAGCGCGACGGCCATGACGAGCGCGCCACCGACGAGGTAGCAGGCGGTGATGACGTGGGGGAAGGCGACGAGCTGGACCTTGTTGGTGAGGATCGCGAGGAAGTCGGCCATCTCGGCGCGGCCGGTCTCCGGGTTGATCCGGTAGCCGACGGGGTGCTGCATGAAGGAGTTGGCGGCGAGGATGAAGTACGCCGACAGCAGCGTGCCGATGTGCACGATCCACATCGTCGCGGCGTGCAACCGCTCGGGGATGCGTCCCCAGCCGAAGATCCACAGGCCGAGGAAGGTCGACTCGAGGAAGAACGCGAGCAGCGCCTCGAGCGCGAGCGGCGCACCGAAGATGTCCCCGACGAAGCGGCTGTAGGAGGACCAGTTCATCCCGAACTGGAACTCCTGGACGATGCCCGTGACGAGCCCGAGCGCGAAGTTGATCGTGAAGAGCTTGCCGAGGAACTTCGCCATCCGCAGGTGGCCCTCGTCGCGCGTGCGGATCCACCGCGAGTGGTACCAGGCCACGATCGCCGACAGGCCGATCGTGACCGGCACGAAGAAGAAGTGGTACACGGTGGTGATCGCGAACTGCCACCGCGCGAGGTCGAGCACGTCCATCGCATCTCCTACGACGTCTAGTACTACAGATCGTCGTAGACGGTACGCCTGTTGCGGGGCGGGTCCAAACCTCGTCCGTCCCAGGTTTCTCGGGTGACCCGAGAAACCTCGCCTTCGCAAGAGTTTGAAACTCTTGCGAAGGCGAGGTTTGTCGGGTCGAGCGAAGGGGGGTCACCCCACCCGCTGCAGCCCCCGCTGGCCGTCCGCGAGCTCGAAGCTCGCCTGGGTCCGCACCGCGGAGCCGCGGGTCGTCACCCTGTCGAGCGAGCGGAAGTCGGCGCGCATCGAGGTGGGGGTGATGCTCGTGCGCACGTACCCGCGCTGGTTGCCGGAGAACTTCAGGTGCGGGTTCCACGCCATGATCGGGTCCGACCACGCCCCGTTGCCGTCGCCGCCCGAGGTGATGGACGTCGTGACGAGCTCGGTCCCCACGACGGCGCTGTCGGGGTCGGCGTAGTCGGCCTTGAGGTCCGCGGCCCAGTGCTTGTGCACGTCGCCGGTGAGCACGACGGGGTTGCGCACCCCTGCGTCGACCCAGGCCTGGGTCACCCGGTCGCGCGAACCGGTGTACCCGTCCCAGCTGTCGTTGCTCGTGTGGAGCAGCTCCGGCTCGACCTTGCCGTCGCGCTGGGCGAAGAAGACCTGCTGACCGAGGAAGTCCCAGCGGGCGCGGCTGCGGGAGAAGCCGTCACGCAGCCAGGCTTCCTGGGCGTCGCCGGTGAGCGTGCGGCTCGGGTCGCTCGCCTCCGCGCAGTTGGTGTCCCACCCGTCCCCGCAGGCCTGGTCGTCGCGGTACTGGCGGGTGTCGAGCATGTGGAAGTTGGCCAGCTGACCCCACTGCATCCGCCGGTAGATCCGCATGTCCGGACCGTTCGGGAGGGAGGAGCGGCGCAGCGGCATGTTCTCGTAGTAGGCCCTGAAGGCGTTGGCCCGGCGGGCGAGGAAGCGCTCGGGGGTGTCGTTCCACTGGTCGGCGCGCTGGTTCTCCGGGATGCCGGCCGCCCAGTTGTTGTCGACCTCGTGGTCGTCCCAGACGACGAGCCAGGGGGCGACGGCGTGCGCCGTCTGCAGGTCGGGGTCGGCCTTGTACTGCGCGTGCCGCAGCCGGTACCCGCCGAGGGTCACGGTCTCGGTGCCCGCGTGCGTGCGGACCGCGGTCGGGTTGCCCTTGCCCTCGTACTGGTAGTCGCCGAGGTGCAGGACGAGGTCCGGCTGGTCGTCGGCGAGGTAGCGGTAGGCGGTGAAGTACCCCGCCTCGAAGTGCGCGCAGCTCGCGAAGGACATCGCCAGGGACGAGGGCAGCTCGTGCCGCGCCGGGGCGGTCCGGGTGCGGCCGACGGGGCTCAGGTGGCCGTCGACGCGGAACCGGTACCAGTACTCGCGGCCGGGACGCAGCCCCTCGACCTCGACGTGCACGGCGTGCGCGTCCTCGGGGCGGGCGACGGCGGTGCCGCGCGCGACCGGGCGGCCCATCCCCTCGTCGGTCGCGACCTCCCACTGGACGGCGACCGCGCGGCTGGGCATGCCTCCCTTCCCGTCCTCGGCGAGCGGCTCGAGCGCCAGGCGGGTCCACAGGACGACGCCCGAGGGGGTCGGGTCGCCGGACGCGATCCCGAGGGCGAAGGGGGAGACCCGGATCGGTCCGGTGGCGACGAGGAGGGAGGTGGCGGGGGCGGCGGACGCAACCGCGGAGGTCGTGGCGATGGTGCCGGCGGCGAGACCGCCGGCGAGGACGTGGCGACGGGAGAGGGTCATGGCAGCACGCTCCCGCAGCGACGTGAACCCACCGGGCAGGCCGCGTGAACCAGACCCTCCCCCTTCGTGGTCCGGCCATGAAGACCCGGTCAGCGAACAGTCAGGCCCGCGGCACCCGGTACCGCACGAAGGCCGGGCTGACGGCGGTGGCGACGAGCGTCAGCACGATGACGAGCACGCCGCCACCGATGGTCGTCGCCGCGGTGCCGATCTCCCCGGCGACAAGGCCGTGCAGCACGTCGGCCACGCGGGGCCCGCCGGCCACGACGACGACGAAGACGCCCTGCAGGCGTCCGCGCATCGCGTCCGTCGCGGAGGTCTGCAGCATCGTCGAGCGGAAGGCCGCGGACGCCGTGTCGGCCGCGCCGCCGATGGCGAAGGACACGCACGCGATCGCCAGCCACGGCACGACGAGCCCGTCGGCCAGCGCGACGGCGACACCGAAGCCGATGATCGCGCCGCCCCACACGAGGATCGCGGCGGTGACCGCCAGCCCCTGCCGCTCCACCCGGGAGACCCAGCCCGACATCACGCCGCCGAGGAAGGCACCGATCGGCATGGCCGCGAAGAGCACGGCGAAGGCCAGACCGCCTTCGGCCGGCCCGCCGAAGTCGACGTGGGCCATCTCCGGGATGAGGGCGCGGGGCATGCCGAAGACCATCGCGATGAGGTCGACGACGAAGGACATGAGCAGCACCGGCTGCGTCGCGAGGTAGGCGAACCCGTCGACGACCGAGCGGACGCCGGGGGAGGAGCCGGCGACGACCTCGACCGGCAGCGGCGGGAGGGAGATCACCGCGCGGAGCGTGGCGAAGAGGAAGAGCGTGTCGACGAGGTAGAGCCACGAGAACCCCAGGACGGGGATGAGCGCGCCGCCGACGAGCGGCCCGGCGATCGCGCCGCCGGTGAAGACCGTCATGTTGAGGGTGTTGGCCGACGGCAGCAGCTCGACCGGCAGGATCCGCGGCAGCACCGCCGAGCGGGTCGGCTGGTTGACGCCGAAGAAGGCCTGCTGCACGGAGAAGATCGACAGCAGCAGCCAGACGTTGGTGTTGCCCAGGGCCGCCTGGACCCAGAACGCCGCGGAGGTGAGGATCAGCCCCCACGTCGTCACCGTGAGCAGCCGCCGCCGGTCGAAGTGGTCGGCCAGCGAGCCGCCGTAGAGCCCGAAGACCACGAGCGGCACGAGCCCGAAGAGCCCGGTCAGCCCGACGTAGGCGCTCGACCCGGTCATCGAGTAGATCTGCGCCGGGACCGTGACGACCGTCAGCTGCGCCCCGATGACCGTGACGATCTGGGCGGTGAAGAGACGACGGTACGCCGGGACCTGGAGGGGTCGGGTGTCGGCCAGCAGGCCCCGGAGGCGACGCACCGCGTCACCCTACGCTCCGCCGTCAGATGAGCTCGGCGGCCGCCTCGGCGACCTTTTCGTGCTCGGACCGCAGGCGCTTGAGGAAGTCCCGGGTCCGGGCGTGCTGCGGGTTGTTGATGACCTCGCGCGGCACGCCCTGCTCGACGACGACGCCGTCGTCCATGAAGACGACCCGGTCGGCGACGTCGCGGGCGAAGGCCATCTCGTGGGTGACGACGATCATCGTCATGCCCAGCCCGGCGAGGTCACGCATGACCTCGAGGACCTCACCGACGAGCTCGGGGTCGAGGGCGGAGGTCGGCTCGTCGAAGAGCATGAGCTTGGGCTTCATGGCCAGCGCCCGCGCGATCGCGACGCGCTGCTGCTGCCCGCCCGAGAGCTGGTTGGGGTAGGCGTGCGCCTTGTCGGCGAGACCGACCTTGTCGAGCAGGTCCTGCGCCTCGGCGCGCACCTCGGCCCGCGGTCGCCTCTGCACCTTGACCGGGGCCTCCATGACGTTGTCGATCGCCGTCATGTGGGGGAAGAGGTTGAACCGCTGGAAGACCATGCCGATCTCCCGGCGCTGGGCGGCGATCTCCTTGTCCTTGAGCCGGTGCAGCCTGGAGGCGTCCGGCGTCCCGGTGTCGCGGTAGCCCATGAGGTCGCCGTCGACCCAGATCCGGCCGGCCTGGATGTCCTCGAGCTGGTTGATGCACCGCAGGAAGGTCGTCTTGCCCGAGCCCGACGGACCGAGCAGGCAGACGACCTCACCGGCCGCGACGTCCATGTCGATGCCCTTGAGCACCTCGTTGCTGCCGTAGGACTTGCGGACCTGCGCCGCGCGCACGAGTGGCTGGCTCACTTGCCGCCTCCGATCGTCAGACCCATGAGGCGGGTCCTCGTCGTGTCCGTCGAGGTCTGCGTGGCGGTGTTGCCGTAGCCGCGTCCGAAGCGACGCTCGAGGAAGTACTGACCGACCATGAGGACCGAGGTGATGACCAGGTACCACATGCAGGCCGCCATGAGCGTGGGCATGATCTTCAGGGTCCGGTTGCCGATGGCCTGCGCCTGGAAGAACAGCTCGGTGCTCAGGGGCAGCGCCATGAGCAGCGAGGTGTCCTTGAGCATCGCGATCGTCTCGTTGCCGGTGGGCGGGATGATGACCCGCATCGCCTGCGGCAGGATGACCCGGCGCATCGACAGGCTCGGCTTCATGCCGAGCGCGGCGGCGGCCTCGCGCTGCCCCTCGTCGACCGACATGATGCCGGCGCGGGCGATCTCGGCCATGTAGGCCGCCTCGGACAGGCCCATCGCGAGGATGCCCCAGATGAGCGTGTTGCTGATGTCGTTGACGTTGAGCGTGAGGATCGTGAGGTCGCTGCTCAGCCCGAGCGCCCCGGCCAGCTGCTGGCTGAAGGGGAAGGGGCCGATGTCGAAGCGCGGGTACAGGTAGCCGATGCCGGTACCGAAGAGCACGACGAGCACCAGGCGCGGGATCCCGCGGAAGAACCACGTGTACGCGAACCCGACGAGCTTCAGCACCGGGTTGTCCGACAACCGCATGACGCCGATGACGACCCCGAGGCTCACCCCGATGATCATCGAGCCGATCGTCGCGAGGATCGTGCCCTTGAGCAGCCCCTCGAGGACGGGGCTGTAGTTCATCACCTGGAAGGCGAAGGGCCAGTCCCAGCGCTCGTTGGTGACGAAGCTGGAGACGATCATCGCGAGGACGACCGCGATGACCACGAGGGCGACCCACCGCCCGGGGTGGCGCACGGGGACGGCCTTGATCGGGCCCGTGTCGAGAGCGGCGGAGGTCCCCCCTTCGCCGGGCGTCGGGGGGACTCTCACGCTGTGGTCCGCGGTCATCAGGGGTTGACGGCGAACTCGTCGATGCCGCCGGACTCGTTGCCCCAGTTCTTGAGGATCTCCTCGTACGAGCCGTCCTCCTTCATGCTCTCGAAGGCGGCGGCGATGGCCTCGCCGAACTTCTCCTGGCCCTTGGGGACGACGATGCCGTAGGGGGCGGAGTCGTAGGTCTCGCCGAGCGCCTCGAGCTTGTCACCCTGCTGCTTGACGGCGTAGAGGCTGATCGGGGAGTCGGCCGCCATCGCCTCGGTCTTGCCGGAGACGAGGCTCGCGGTGACCTTCGACTGCTCCTGCTCGATGACGAGCTTGATCTTGTCGTCGCACTTCTTGTTGAGCGCCTCGAGCTCGTCGAGCTGGACGGTGCCCTTCTGGACGCCGACGGTCTTGCCGCACGGGTCCTTGGGGTCGACCTCGGCCGGGTTGCCCTTGGTCGTGACCCACTGCGTGCCGGCGTCGAAGTAGCTGATCATGTTGACCGACTTCTTCCGCTCGTCGTTGATCGTGAAGGAGCTGACCGCGACGTCGTACTTCTCGGAGGTGACGCCCAGGATCAGCGAGTCGAAGGGGGCATTGCTCCACTCGGTCTTCAGGCCCATCTTCGCCGCGGCGGCGTCGAAGAGGTCGACGTCCATGCCCTCGACGGTCTTGCCGTCGTCACCCAGGAACTCGTTGGGCGCGTACGAGGCGTCGGACCCGACCTTGAGCGTGCCCTTGCTCTTGACGTCCTCCGGCACCAGCGACGCGACGTCCTCGTCCACCGAGACCTCGGCGGCCGACGTGGGGGAGTCGGACCCGCCCCCGCTGCCCTCGAGCGTGTCGGAACCGCACGCGGACAGGGCAGCCGTCCCGAGGGCGAGGGTGGTGAAGAGAGCGACGTGGGCACGGCGCATGGTGGTCCTCCAGATGCACGAGGGGGCACTGGGTACGTGCCCGGTGCGGGACATCGTGCCATCGTGCCGGTCCCAACGGGGAGCACCCCGCCGCGACCGTCACTCAGCCGTGACTCCGATCAGCTGCGGTCACGCGCCAGGAGCGCCTGGACGAAGACCCGCTCGATGTCCCCCGGCGTCTCGGCGATGTAGCTCGTGCCGCCGGTCTCGTCGGCGATCCTCTGCAGGGCCGTGGGGTTGGCCTCGCCCATGCCGATGGTGATGACGCGGACGGGGCGCTCGGCGTCGTAGGAGTCGTCGAGCTTCCTCAGCAGCTGCTTCAGGCTCAGGCCACCGTTGGGGTCGTCGTTCTCCCCGTCGGTGAAGACGACGATCGAGTTGACGTAGTCTGGGTCGTACTCCTTGACCATCTTCTGGTGGGCCGCCCAGATCGTGTCGTACAGCGCGGTGTCCCCGCCGATGTACTCGTCACCGTCGCCGACGAGCCGTCGCAGGGTGTCTCGCTGGGTGCCCCAGCCGACCGTGGCGTCGAGCCGACGGATGGGCGCGAGCTCGCGGTGGTCGGCGGTCCTGGTCAGGTCGCTGCTGAACATCCAGCCGCCGACCTGGCTGCCCGCAGGCAGGATGTCGACGCCCTTCTGCAGCGAACCCTGGGTGACGTCCCAGCGGGTCAGGCCGGGGGTGGGGCTGTCCCACTCCATCGAGCCGGAGACGTCGATGACCGCGAGCATGCGCATGTCGGTGCGCATGAGGTCCCACTGCTCGACGGCGGCCAGGCGTTCGTCGCGGTCGAGCGGCTCGAGCTCGGTGAGCTCTGCCGCGGCGCGGCCGTCGACCCGGGGGCCGCCCCGACCGCTGGAGTCGCGGAAGCCCGCCTCGGTGAGCGCCTCGCGCACCTCGAGCGTGCCGAGGCGGGTCCGCGCGCTGTCGGCGGTCCTGAGGGCATCACCGGTGAGCGCCGGGTTGATGATCCACGGGTAGTCGAGCGTCAGCGTCCCCTTCTTCGGCATCACGGCGCGAAGGGGGGCGACCTGCGGGTTCTCGTCGTTGAACGCGGCGATCTGCTGCTCGGACGCGGGGAAGGGTTCGGACGTCCTGGTGTCCGCCCGGTAGTCGGCGAAGAGCTTGTCGAGCGAGGGCGCGGCGAAGCGCGACATGAAGATCAGGCGCTTGCCGGTGTCCAGCCCGATGCGGCCGGGCTGGCCGATCCGGCTGGCGTGGAAGGCCAGTCGGCTCGCGGTGTCGACATCGGGGTTGGCCATGCGCACGCTGCCCTCGGTGTTGAGCAGGGTGCCCCACGACGAGACCGGGCCGACCTCGTCGTCGAGCTCGGTGCCCGCGGCGAGCACGACGGGGGAGGAGGCGATCGACTGGCCCTCGAGCCACTGGCCGCGCGACCGGCTGGAGTCGACGGCGTCGATCCAGGTCGAGCTGTCCGGGATCCACACGTCGGGGGCGTTGCCCTCGCTGATGTCCTTGGCGGCCTGTGCCGCGGAGGTGGAGCTCACCTCGAACTCCGCGCACTCGTCCCGGGCGCTCACCGTGGCCAGGGCCTCCTCGAGGGGGCCGGCGATCTCGGGGGTCGCGGCGACCGTGATCGTCGTGCCGCCGCAGCCGGCGACGTCGTCTCCGCCGCGCAGGGCGGCGAAGGCGCCGCCACCGCAGAGGGCGAGCACGAGGACGATGGCGAGGGGGACGAGCCAGCCGCGACGGGAGCGCCTCGTCGTCGCGCGGTGCTCCCGGCGGGAGCGGGGCGGCTCCGCGGTCCGGGCGGTCTGCGAGGTCTGGGAGGTCTGGGAGGTCTGGGAGGACTCTGCCTCGTCCCACAGGTCGTGTCGCCGCGTGGGGCGGTCGGGGCGGCCGTCGCCACTCATCTTTTCTCCTCCGTGCCGTGCCGTGCCGTGCCTGCCGGACGCTTGGTTACCGGCCGGTCAAGTATGGCCCACGGACCCCGCACGACGGCCTCGTCGGCGCCGTGTGCGGATCGTCACCCACCTGCCATGCTGGTGTGCATGACCAACTTCCTCATCCGCACGGGTGTCAACGCGGTCGCGCTGTGGGTCGCCGCCTGGCTCATCGACGGCATCGTCCTCGCCGAGGACGAGGCGACCTTCGCCTCGACGTTCGCCACGGTCGTCCTCGTGGCGCTGCTCTTCGGCCTGGTCAACGCGGTGGTCAAGCCCATCGCCAAGGTCATCGCCTTCCCCGCGATCATCCTCACGCTCGGGCTGTTCACGTTCGTCGTCAACGCCTTCCTGCTGCAGCTGACGGAGTGGATCGCCTCGCCGCTCGGGCTGAGCTTCGAGATCACCGACTTCTGGTGGGACGCCGTGGTCGGCGCGCTCGTCATCACGATCGTCTCGATGGTCCTCAACTGGGTCCTCCCCGACAAGGAGGACCTCGACCGCTGAGGCCCCGCACCCCTGCATTCCCCTAGGGCAATGCAGACGAGCGGTCGCCCAGAGGCTGCATTCCCCTAGGGCAATGCACCCCTCTGGGGCTGCCTGTGGACAAGTCGCCGCGCGCGACTCGGGATTCGGCCACGGTGGGTCCATGGCCCCCACCAGACCGCGGCACGTCGACATCTCCGCCTTCCAGGACTTGGCGCTCTTCTCGACCGCGCAGGCCCATGACGCAGCGATCTCCGGTCACGACCTGGCCGCACTGGTCCGCCGCGAGCTGATCTGGCGGCCGGCGCCGGGGTGGTACTCGTGCCGCCCGGACGCGACGGACGAGGAGCGCCACGTCCTGCGCGTGGCCGCCAACCTGCGACTCCTCGGGGACGGCGCCGCGGCCTGCCGCGTCTCCGCGGTGCTCCTCCACGGGATGCCGATCGCCCGGTGCGACCTCGCGACCGTCGAGATCGCGGTCCTGGGTGCTGGTCACGGCCGGACCCGCCGCAGCGTGCGCGTCAGCGAGTTCGCGGCGAAGGGGGCGGACTGCCGACTCATCGACGTGCCTCTGGTGGGCGGCCGGGTGCGGGTCGTCGACCCGGCGACGGCGATCGTGGGCATGGCCGCCGCCAACAGCCCGTCGGGGGCGCTCGTGGCGGCGGACCATGCAGTCCGCCACGGGCTGTGCACGGTAGCCGACCTCGAGGAGGGCCTCCGGGTGCGGTCCGGGACGCGAGGTGTCGCGGCGGCGCGTCGTGCCCTGGCCCACGTCGACCCCCGGCACGAGTCGCCGGGGGAGACGCTGACCGCCGCCGTCCTGCGCCTGGGCGCTTGGGAGTACGACCCGCAGGTCTGGGTGCGGGCCGGGGGTCGCTGGTACCGGCTCGACTTCGCGCTGCGGGGTCGCAAGGTCGCCATCGAGTTCGACGGCGAGGTCAAGTACACCGGCCCCGAGGTGATGCAGGCGCAGCTGGCGCGGCAGACCGCGCTCGAGGCGGAGGGGTGGGTCTTCGTGCGGATCGGCTGGGGCGATCTCGACAATCCCTCGATCCTGCTCGGACGCGTCCGCGACGCCGTCGCGGTGGCCGGGCCGGCGTGAGCCCCCCTTCGTGCCCGGACCCCACGCCGACCGTTCGTCTGCATTCCCCTAGGGCAATGCAGCCTCCCGGCCGGATCAGGCGGGGCCGAAGGCCCGAGCCACCTCGATGAGCCGGTCGTTGGCCTCGGGCTCGCCGATCGTCACCCGTACGCCGTCGGTGCCGTACGGGCGCACCGACAGCCCGGCCTCGCCGCAGGCCGCGACGAAGTCGGGCGTCCGCGCGCCGAGCGGGAACCACACGAAGTTCGCCTGGCTCTCGCTCATCTCCCAGCCCGCCTCGCGCAGGGCGTCCAGGACCCGACCGCGCTCGGCGACGATCTCCTTGACCCGCACGTCGAGCTCGTGCTGGGCCTCGAGCGAGGCGATGGCCGCGGCCTGCGCGATGAGGTTGACGCCGAAGGGGGTCGCGGTCTTGCGCAGCGCCTCGGCCACCGGCTCCGGCGCGACCGCGTACCCGACGCGCAGGCCCGCCAGGCCGTAGGCCTTCGAGAAGGTGCGCAGGAGCATGACGTTGTCGTGCCGCCGGCGCAGGTCGAGGCCGTCGACCTCCCCTTCGCCCTCGACGAACTCGAGGTAGGCCTCGTCGACGACGACGAGGACGTCCTTCGGGACCTTGGCGATGAAGTCCTCGAGCTCGGCGTGCTGCACCGACGGGCCCGTGGGGTTGTTGGGGGTGCAGACGAGCACGACCCGTGTGCGGTCCGTGATCGCGGCGGCCATGGCGTCGAGGTCGTGGCGGTGGTCGGCGGTCAGCGGGACCTGGACGGACGTCGCACCGGCGATCGCGACGACGATCGGGTACGCCTCGAAGGAGCGCCACGCGTACACGACCTCGTCACCCGGGTCGCACGTCGACTGGATGATCTGGGCGAGCACGCCGACGGAGCCGGTGCCGGTCGCGATCTGCTCGCGGGGCACGGCGAGGTGGGCGGCGAGCGCGTCGGTGAGGGCGGTGACGCCCATGTCCGGGTAGCGGTTGACCTGCGTCGCCGCCTCCTCGATGACCTTGACGACCGAGGGGAGCGGCGGGTTGGGGTTCTCGTTGGACGACACCTTGTAGACCGTGAGGCCCTCGCGGGGGGCGGGCGGCTTCCCGGCCACGTACGCAGGGACCTGGTCGAGGGCGGGGCGCAGCCGCGGGGTGTCCATGCGCGGCACCCTAACGCCCTCCCCGGTGAGCCCGCGCCAGCGCTTTTGGTGTCGAGTGGGTGAGACGCTAGGTTGGCCCCCACCAGAGATCTGTGGCTCGGGTCACAACCCGCCGCACGCAGCACAGCCGCGGTGCGGGCGACCCCCGTGCCGGGCCGAAGGGAGCACCAACCGTGAGTGACAACGAGGTCACCGGCCGCGCCGGTACCCAGATGGCCGGGGCCTTCGAGCCCTCGCCGGAGAGCGGCCCGAAGCCCCCGTCGGCGATCACCGGCCACTTCTCCGACGACAACCCGGAGATGGTCCAGTTCGTCGACGCCGACGGCAACCGGCTCGCGACCAACGCGACCAACGAGCCGTACGCGCAGATCGTCGAGGACATGACGAGCGAGGACGCGCGCACGATCTACCGCGACCTCGTCCTCGTGCGGCGCATCGACGCCGAGGGCTTCGCGCTGCAGCGCCAGGGGGAGCTCGGTCTGTGGCCGAGCCTCTTCGGCCAGGAGGCCGCGCAGGTCGGGGCCGGCCGCGCCCTGCGCCCCCACGACTACGCCTTCCCGGGGTACCGCGAGCACGGCGTCGCCTGGTGCCGCGGCGTCGACCCGGTGAGCCTCTTCGGCATGTTCCGCGGGGTCAACCACGGCGGGTGGGACTCCAACGAGAACAACTTCCACCTGTACACGATCGTCATCGGCAACCAGATGCTCCACGCGGTCGGCTACGCGATGGGCATCACGGCCGACGGCGCGGTGGGCACCGGCGACCCCGAGCGCGACTGCGCGGTCATGGCCTTCACCGGCGACGGCGGCACGAGCCAGGGCGACTTCAACGAGGCCCTCGTCTTCGCGGCCGTGAGCAACGCCCCGGTGGTCTTCTTCGTGCAGAACAACCAGTGGGCGATCTCCGAGCCCAACGACAAGCAGTTCATCATCCCGCCCTACCAGCGCGCCCGCGGCTTCGGCTTCCCCGGCGTCCTCGTCGACGGCAACGACCCGCTCGCCAGCTACGCGGTCGCCAAGCACGCGCTCGACAAGGCCCGCAGCGGCCAGGGCCCGACCCTGATCGAGGCGTACACGTACCGCATGGGTGCGCACACGACCTCCGACGACCCGACGAAGTACCGCAGCGACGCCGAGGTCGAGATCTGGAAGCACAAGGACCCGATCAAGCGCATGCGAGGCTTCATGGCCGAGCGCGGCCACGCCGACCCGGACTTCTTCGCCGCCGTCGACGCGGAGGCCGACGAGGTCGCCACCCGGATCCGCACGGCGTGCCAGGAGATGCCGGATCCTGAGCTGTCGACGATGTTCGACCACCAGTACACCGAGCCGCACCCGCTCGTCGACGCGGAGCGCGAGGAGTTCATCGCCTACCACGCCGGCTTCGCCGAGGAAGGAGGCCGGGCATGACCGGCACCCGCCTGTCCCTGGCCAAGGGGCTCAACGCCGGTCTGCGCCGCGCCATGGAGGAGGACCCCAAGGTCGTCCTCCTCGGTGAGGACGTCGGCAAGCTCGGCGGCGTCTTCCGCATCACCGAGGGCCTGCAGAAGGACTTCGGCGAGCACCGCGTCCTCGACACCCCGCTCGCCGAGTCCGGCATCGTCGGCACCGCGGTCGGCCTGGCCCTGCGCGGGTACCGCCCGGTCGTCGAGATCCAGTTCGACGGGTTCGTCTACCCGGCCTTCGACCAGATCGTCAGCCAGGTCGCCAAGATGCACGCCCGCTCCCTCGGCCACCTCCGGGTGCCGATGGTCATCCGCATCCCCTGCGGCGGCGGCATCGGCGCGGTCGAGCACCACAGCGAGTCCAACGAGGCCTACTTCGCGCACACCGCGGGCCTGCGCGTCGTCTCCTGCAGCAACGCGGCGGACGCGTACTGGATGATCCAGCAG
Organism: Janibacter sp. LM; assembly: GCF_039631275.1. NCBI lineage: Bacteria > Bacillati > Actinomycetota > Actinomycetes > Micrococcales > Intrasporangiaceae > Janibacter > Janibacter sp. LM. The sequence continues at coordinate 98,675 of NZ_JBDIVG010000011.1, read as the reverse complement.
GCGATCCGCACCGACGACCCGGTGATCTTCTTCGAGCCCAAGCGTCGCTACCACGAGCGCGGCGAGACCGAGATCGACGAAGGGGGGTCCCCGGACCTCGGTCTGTACGACGCCCGAGTGGTCCGGGAGGGCAGCGACGCGACACTGCTCTGCTACGGCCCCATGGTCAAGACCTGTCTCCAGGCGGCTGCGGCCGCGCAGGAGGAGGGCCGCGACCTCGAGGTCGTCGACCTGCGCAGCCTCAGCCCGCTCGACCTGCCGACGATCATCGAGTCGGTCAAGAAGACTCGCCGGGCGGTCGTCGTCCACGAGGCGTCCACCTTCGTCGGCCTGGGCGCGGAGATCGTCGCGCGCATCCAGGAGGAGTGCTTCTACCACCTCGAGGCGCCCGTCCTCCGGGTCGGTGGGTACAACATCCCGTACCCGCCCAGCCGCTTCGAGGATGAGTTCCTCCCGACCCTCGACAGGGTCCTCGACGCCGTCGACCGCTCGCTCGCCCACTGACCAGGAGGACCCCCGTGGCCGTCCAGCTCTTCAACCTGCCCGACCCCGGCGAGGGCCTCACCGAGGCCGAGGTCACCACCTGGAAGGTCCAGGTCGGTGACGAGGTCGCCGTCAACGACATCGTCATCGAGGTCGAGACCGCCAAGTCGCTCGTCGAGCTCCCGATCCCCTTCGCGGGCACCGTCGTCGAGCTCCTCGTCGCCGAGGGCGACACCGTCGACGTCGGTGCCCCGATCATCTCGGTCGAGGTCGCCGGCGCGGCCCCGGCCAGTGCCCCGGCCGCGCCGGGCGAGACCGAGGAGGCCTCCGGGCCGAACCTCGTCGGCTACGGCGCCAAGGCGGGCAGCACCCGTCGGCGTGCCCGCCGGGGAGGCGTCGCCCCTGCCGCGGAGGCGGCTCCTTCACCGGCTCCCGAGCCACCGGCGGCGCCCGTGGCTGCGGCCCCGGCGCCGCTCACCGGGGCGCAGACCCGCGCCCTGGCCAAGCCACCGGTGCGCAAGCTCGCCAAGGACCTCGGCGTCGACCTGCAGTCGGTGACCCCCACCGGCGAAGGGGGCATCGTCACCCGTTCCGACGTCGAGTCGGCGGCGTCGGGTGCGTCGGCCGCCCCCGTCGAGACGGTTGCTGCGCAAGCTCCTCAGGGAGCGGTGGGCCAGGTGGGCCGCCGAGCGCCGGGTCAGGACGTCCGGGTCCCGATCAAGGGTGTGCGCAAGGCGACCGCCGAGGCGATGGTGGCCTCGGCCTTCACCGCACCGCACGTGACGGAGTTCGTCACCGTCGACGTCACGGCGATGATGGACATGGTCGAGCGGCTGAAGCGGGACAAGGCCTTCAAGGACGTCAAGGTCACGCCCCTGCTGCTCGTCGCCAAGGCCTTCTGCCTGGCGCTGCGCCGCAACCACGAGGCCAACGCGAGCTGGGACGAGGCGGCGCAGGAGATCGTCCTGCACGCCGACGTGAACCTGGGCATCGCCGCGGCGACGCCGCGCGGACTGCTCGTGCCCAACATCAAGGCTGCCGACTCGCTCTCGCTGCACGACCTCGCCGCCGCGCTCGGCGGGCTCGTCGCGACGGCGCGCGAGGGTCGCACCCAGCCGGCGGACCTCGGCGGCGGCACGGCGACCATCACCAACGTCGGCGTCTTCGGCGTCGACACGGGCACGCCGATCCTCAACCCCGGCGAGGCGACGATCCTCGCCTTCGGCGCGGTCCGCCGCATGCCGTGGGTCGTCACGGCTGCGGACGGCAGCGAGTCGATCGAGCCGCGCTGGGTGACCCAGCTGGCGCTCTCCTTCGACCACCGGTTCGTCGACGGCGAGCTCGGCTCCAAGCTCCTCGCCGATGTCGGAGCCCTCCTGCACGACCCCGGCACCGCCTTCCTCTGGGCCTGACCCCCCCCGCAGGACCCGGGTCCGAGCCCGCAGACCTGAACCCGCATTCCCCTAGGGCAATGCGGGTTCAGGTCTGCATTGCCCTAGGGGAATGCAGCATCGGGAGGGAAGGGAGGGGGCCGGGTCAGAAGAGGAAGGGCAGGTTGCCCAGGCCCTCCGAGAGGACGCGGTAGCTGCTCGTGTGGCCGCCGCCCGTCGCGCCGTACCAGACCCGTCCACGACCGGAGGGCAGGACGGCGACGATGTCGTCCTGGTGGGTCGAGGAGCCGTTGACGTCACCGGGGACGAGCACGGTGCGGTACGTGTCCCAGCCGGTGCTCGTCGCGGCCGTCTGGCTCCACGAGGTGCCCTGCGAGGTCCAGGTGCGCATCCGGCCGCCGGAGGCGATGCCGCGCAGGTCGTCGCGGCCGTCGCCGTCGACGTCCTGGACGAGCTCGACGTTGGGGTAGTAGCGCGCCGGCCGACCCATCGAGCGAACCCGCTTGAGGGTGCCGGAGTCGCTCAGCTCGTAGTGGTCGACGTAGCCGCCGACCTTGCGGTTGACGACGTCGAGGCGGCCATTGCCGTCGACGTCGAGACCGGAGGCGATGTCGGTGTACGAGCCCCAGCCCGTGGCGATCGTCTTCAGCACGCCGAGCTGACCGGTGCTCGTCGCGTACATGAGCTGCAGCCGGCCGTCGCCACGGCGCACGAGCACGTCGGAGCGACCGTCCCTGTTGACGTCGCCGGCGTGGCCGAACCAGGTGGCGTCGGAGAGCGCGGACTTCACGAGGGTCTTGCCGCCGAAGTCGTCGCTGCCGTTGCCCTTCATGACGTAGACCCGGCCGGTGCCGGAGGTGCCCATGAGGTCGACCCTGCCGTCGCCGTCCAGGTCACCGCGTGGGCCCCGCTGCGCGGGCGGGGTGCTCGGCAGCAGCGAGAGCCGGTTCTTGTAGACGATGCGCGAGACGCCCTCGATCGTCGAGATCTGCGTGCCCATCGAGCCCGGGTCGTCGTGCGTCAGGACGCCGATCGTGTAGTCGGCGGAGCCGTAGTTCGACCAGCCGATGCTGTTGACGTGCCAGCCGTCGGTGCGCGGCAACCAGCCGTTCTTCAGGGCGACGGTCCCGGCGGGCGGGCCGGCGCTCACGCCCCAGTCCTGACTCGCGGTGACCTGGCGCATCTGGCTCAGGCCGTAGACCCGGTTGCTGTAGCTCAGGACCGACGACGGGCGGGCGTAGTGCTCCATGAGCCGGGCCTGGTCGAAGGCGGTCGTGCTCGTCAGCCCCCAGTGGTTGTACGGGTCGGCGTACGTCTGGGTCATGCCGAGCCGTGAGCCCGCGCGGTCGAGGCCGGCTCGGCCACCGATGTGGTCGAAGAGGGCCGTCGTCGCGTTGTTGTCGCTGTAGCGGATCATCGGGACGATCTTCGACTTCTCCCAGGAGGTGAGCCCGCGGCCGGCCTCCTGCGCCTTGATCATCACGGCGGACATGATCTGCACCTTGACGATGCTGGCAGTCACATTGCGCGACGAGGTCTTGGTGTAGGTCCACGAGCGGCCGGTGCCGGGCAGGCGGACGGCGACGCCGACGGCGCCCGGGCGGGAACCGAGGTAGCGACGCAGCTCGGACTCGAAGGGGAGCGCGGCCTGCGCGGCGGTCGTCGAGTCGACGCCCCGCGTGGCCTTGGCGACGGAGTCGTCGACGGTCACGGTGAAGGTCAGCGCGCCGGTCACGTCGCCCGTGGGCGCAGCCTTGGCGGCCTGGGCTCGGGGGAGGACCTCGTCGAGCGCCTCGTCGCGCGTGGGCTCCTGCACGGTGCAGGTGGTGCCCGTGCCGCTCGGCGCGACCGCGACCCGGTCGCCGTCGGCATCGGTGCCGGTGAAGCCCGGGCGGCCGACGACCCGGAGCGGTCCGCGCTCGATCTTCGCGGTGCCGCCGTCGGCGAGGTCACCGGTGACGGTCACCGTGTCGGCGCCGATGCCGTCGCAGATGACGTCGAGCTCGACCGGCTGGGGAGCGGTGACGTCCCCCGGCACGGCGGTCGCCGGGGCGGCGGCGAGCGCCACGGAGGTGCTGAGTGCGAGGGCCGTGAGGACGGCGCGGCGGTGCGACATGGTGGATCCCCCTGGGTGGCGGTGCGACGCGGACATCATCCCAGACGCAGGGGGGACGGGCCCGGTTGCGCCGCGCGGTTCAGGGACGGTGTCGCTGGTCCGCGGCGACCGCGTCGCAGAACCGGTCGACGTACCCGATGAAGGCGTCGAGGTCCTCGTCGCTCCAGTCGGCGAGCAGCTCGCCGAACCAGGCCTCGCGGCGGGCGACGAGGTCGTCGAGCAGGGCCGTGCCCTCCTGCGTGAGGGCCACGAGCTGGGCGCGGCCGTCGTCGGGGTCCGGGACCTTCTCCAGCAGCCCGAGGCCGACGAGGTGGCTCACCTGCCGGCTCACGGTCGAGGCGTCGGAGAGGTTGCGCTCGGCGATGTCGCCCACGCGGCTCGGAGCGTCGCGCACCGCGACGAGCACGGAGTGGTGGCTCGGCTCGACCGAGGGGTGCACGCGTGGAGCGCGGGCACGCGTCGCGTGCAGCATCCGCAGCATCCGGATGACGCTCAGGCTCAGCTGGCGTGGGGTGGTGGGCACCGGTCCTCCTCAGGTCGACGAAGGGGGCCCCGCGCACCGATGCGGGCGCCGGCCCCCTCGTTGCCTAGATTAGAGGGCATGTCGAGCACGTCGAGCACCCCCCGCAGCACCCCCGTCCCCCTGGTGGTCCTGGGGGTCGTGGCGGTCGCGGTGGTCCTCGCCGCGACGGTTTTCGGTGGCGGCGCGGCACCGCTCGAGCTCGGCGACCCCGGTCCCTTCGTGCGCTGGTCGCTGCCGGTGCTGCGGGTCGTCCACGACGCGGCCGCCGCGGTCACCGTCGGTGCCCTCGTGGTCGGTGCCTTCCTCGTGCCGGAGACGACGAGGACGGCCCGGCGCGAGACGCTCGCCCAGCTCGCGGGCGTGGCGGCGATCGTCTGGTTCCTCGCGGGCGTCGGGCGCCTGCTCACCGACTTCGCCTCGCTGGCCGGCATCCCCCTCACCGACCCGGCCTACGTCTCGCAGCTCACCGCCTTCGTCTGGGACCTCGACAGCACCCGCACGGCGGTCATCTCCTCGCTCCTCGTGGCCGTCGTGGCCCTCGCCGCCCCGCTGGCGAGGACGAAGGGGGCCCTGGCCTGGTGCGCCGGCGGCTCGGTCCTGGCGCTGCTGCCCCTCGCCCTGTCCGGGCACTCGTCGGCGAGCCTGGACCACATGAGCGGGGTCAACGCCCTCGCCTTCCACCTCGTCTCGGCGACCGTGTGGGTCGGCGGGCTCGTCGCGCTCCTCGTGGTCCGCCCTTCGCTCGGCTCGCACGTCGCGGTGACGGTCCGTCGGTACTCGAGCATCGCGGCGTGGTGCTTCGTCCTGCTCGTCGGCTCGGGCCTGCTCGCCGCGTGGATCAACATCGGTGACCTCAGCGGGCTCGCGTCGCGCTACGGGGTCCTCCTCGTCGCCAAGACCGTCGCGGCCGTCGTGCTCGGCGCCCTGGGCTGGTGGCACCGCAGCCGGACCATCGCCGTCCTGGAGGCGGGCGCGGAGGGGGTCGCCCCCTTCGTCCGGCTGGCCGTCGGCGAGGTCGCCGTCATGGCCGCTGCCATGGGTCTGGGCGTTGCGGTGGGCCGCACGCCGACTCCCGGCAGCGCGCCCACCGCTCCGGAGAACGCGATCGTCTACGACCTCAGCGGCTACCCGGACCCGGGGGCGCCGACCGGCTCGAGCTGGCTCACCGCCTGGCAGGTGGACTGGCTGTGGCTGGCCGTCGCGGCCATCGCGATCTTCGTCTACGTGCGCTGGGTCCTGCGGCTGCGCGCCCGCGGTGACCACTGGTCGACGCTGCGCACGCTCAGCTGGGTGGCCGGCTGGCTCGTCTTCGTCTACTTCACCTCGGGGGGGCCGGCCGTCTACGGCAAGCTCCTCTTCTCCTGGCACATGGTCGAGCACATGGGCGTGGCGATGATCGCCCCGCTGCTCATGGTGCCGGGGGCGCCGATCACCTTGGCGCTGCGCGCGCTGCCGGCTCGCAGGGACAAGACCCTCGGTCCCCGGGAGCTCGTCCTCGCGACCGTCCACTCGACCTACCTGCGGGTGCTCGCCAACCCGGCCGTCGCGGCCGCGCTCTTCTTCTTCAGCCTGGCGATCTTCTACTACAGCCCGCTCTTCGAGCTGGCGATGAGCACCCACACGGGCCACGTGCTGATGATGGTGCACTTCCTCGCGACCGGGTACATGTTCACCTGGGTGCTCATCGGCATCGACCCGGGGCCCAGGCGCTGGTCGCCCCTGGCGCTGCTCGTCGTCCTCTTCACGACGATCAGCTTCCACGCCTTCTTCGGCGTGATCCTCACGCAGTCCACGGAGCTGCTCGCGCCGGACTTCTTCGGCCGGCTCAACCTGCCGTGGATGGACGACCCGCTCGGCGACCAGCGCACCGGTGGGGCCATCGCGTGGGGCGTCGGCGAGGCGCCCACGCTCGTGCTCGCCGTCGCGGTCGCCTGGCAGTGGATGCGCAACGACGACAAGGAGACCCGTCGCCGGGACCGCACGGCAGACCGTGACGGCGACGCCGAGCTCGAGGCCTACAACGCGCGACTGGCCGAGCTCGGTCGTCAGGACTGAGCTCGGCCGGTCGGCGCCGTGGGGTGTGGGGTCAGCTGCAGCTGGTCCACTCGGCCTCGTTGCTCTTGGCCGCCCACGTGCTGTTGCCCTTGTAGATGGCGCGGTAGCGGTAGCAGGCGTTGGGCTTCACCGACGTGCTCCACGCGTAGTAGCCGTGGCCGTTGGTCTTGGTGTGACCGGCGTCGAACCAGTAGGTCCCGTAGGCCTGGCGGGCCTGGATGTAGACGTTGGCCGAGCGCAGCGGCCGGATCGAGCTCGACCACAGCTTGGTGAGACGCCCCCTGACCTGGGTGCCTCCGGTGGAGGTCTGGTAGAGCCGCACGCTCGTGCGCACCTTGGTGCCCGGCGTCGCGGTCTGGCGCTCCCAGTTGCTGTGGTCGCCGTCGTACCACGCGTTGCCCTTGTAGACGGCGCGGTAGGTCTTGGAGCGGTCGGGCTTGAGGTCCACGCGGAAGGCGCCGTCCGAGCTGGTCTCGGGACGGGCGATGGTCGTCCACGTGGAGGAGCCGACGTTGCGCGCCTGGAAGACGATGGAGCGGTTGGCGAGCGGTCGGTAGGTGTCGGTCTCGTAGACCTCGCCGCGGGCGACGAGCTTTTCGCCGATGCCGCTCCACAGCGGCTCGACGGTGATCGTCACCGTCGACGAACGCTTGGCGGAGGCCGCGGTCGTGGCCGCCGAGGCCTCGGTCCCGGCGTTCGCGGCGGTGGGGGCGAGCGAGAGGGCGAGGGCGGCCGTGGCGGTCAGGGACATCGCGCGGGTCGGGTGCATGAGGAGCTCCAAGGGTGTGGCGAGTGTGGCTGCTGTGACTCGCGGGGTCACAACCCCGAGTGTGCCCCCTTCCCCGCGTTACGCTGGACCGAAACGCCGAGGAGGGAGGTGCGCGATGGGTGGTGAGGCCGTGTTCTGGATCTTCGTCGTCGTGTTCAGTTTCGTCATGCTGGTCGCCTTCTTCCTCCTCGACCGTCCGCCCCGCAAGCGCAGCATCCCCACCAAGCTCTCGGTCCACACCGATCCTCGTGAGCCGCGTGGCCGTCATGACCCCGCCCCGCGGGTCGACGTCAGAGAGACCGACAGCCGGCTCTGAGCCGGAGACAAGAAGGAGCGCCACATGTACATCGGAGCCGGGATCTTCCTCCTGCTCGTCGGCCTGGTCATCGTCTTCGCCTACAACGGCGACATGACGGTCGTCGGCCTCGACCTCGGGGTCATCGGCTGGATCGCCATCGGTCTGGGCGTCCTCGCCATCATCCTCAGCCTCGTGCTCAACCGCAGTCGTCGCGAGACGGTCGTGCACGACGACCGTCGCTTCTGACGCACCGGGCACAGCCCGAAGGGGGCGCCCCGCCAGCTGGCGGGGCGCCCCCTTCGTCATGTGCCCATCCGGTCAGAAGGCCGACTCCGGCACGTCCATGAGGCTGTTGTCCGTCGCCTCGGCGATGGCCCTCTCGGAGGCCAGGCGCGGCAGGACGTTCTTGGCGAAGAAGCTCGCCGCGGCGATCTTGCCCGTGTAGAAGTCCTTGTCCTTGCCCTCCGCGCCGGCCTCGAGGGCCTCGGTGGCAACGGCGGCCTGGCGCAGCAGCAGCCAGCCGACGACGAGGTCGCCGGCGCCGAGCAGCAGACGCGAGGTGTTCTGGCCGACCTTGTAGATGTTGGTGATGTCCGAGCCCTCCTGCTTGGGGTCGGAGGCCATGAGCGCCTGGAACATCGCGCCGAGGATGCCCTGGACGTTTTCCAGGCCCTGGCCGAGCAGCTCGCGCTCGTGCTTGAGCGCACCGCCCTGCGCGTCGACGTCCTGGGCGAACTCCTGGATCTGCATCGCGAGGTGACCCAGCGCCTGGCCGTTGTCACGCACGATCTTGCGGAAGAAGAAGTCCTGACCCTGGATGGCCGTGGTGCCCTCGTAGAGGGTGTCGATCTTCGCGTCGCGGACGTACTGCTCGATCGGGTACTCCTGCAGGAAGCCGGAGCCACCGAAGGTCTGCAGCGACTCGGTGCCGAGGAGGGTCCAGGCCCGCTCGGAGCCCAGGCCCTTGACGATCGGCAGCAGCAGGTCGTTGACCCGGTTGGCCATCGCGGCGGGGGAGTCGTCGGCGATCTCCTCGACGCCCGTCGCGAGCTGCTCGACGTCGACGGTGTCCTGCTGGCTCGACGTGAGCGTGACGAGCGCCCGCAGGCCCTCGGCGTAGGCCTTCTGCAGCATGAGGCTGCGGCGCACGTCCGGGTGGTGGGTGATCGTCACACGCGGCGCGTCCTTGGCGGGCGTCGTCAGGTCGGCGCCCTGGACGCGCTCCTTGGCGTACTCGAGCGCGTTGAGGTAGCCGGTGGAGAGGGTGGCGATGGCCTTGGTGCCGACCATCATCCGGGCGTTCTCGATGACGCGGAACATCTGGGCGATGCCGTCGTGGACGTCGCCGAAGAGGGTGCCGACGGCGGCGTGCTTCTCGCCGAAGGTCACCTCGCAGGTCGTCGAGACCTTCAGGCCCATCTTCTTCTCGACGTTGGTGACGTAGACGCCGTTGCGCTCGCCCAACTCGCCGGTCTCGAGGTCGACGGCGTACTTGGTGAGGATGAAGAGGCTCAGGCCCTTGGTGCCCGGGCCGGCGCCCTCGGGGCGGGCGAGGACGAAGTGGACGACGTTGTCGGTCATGTCCGACTCGGCCGAGGTGATGAAGCGCTTGACGCCCTCGATGTTCCACGTGCCGTCGCCGTTGTCGGTGGCCTTGGTCCGCCCGGCGCCGACGTCCGAGCCGGCGTCGGGCTCGGTGAGCACCATGGTGCAGTGCCAGCCCTTCTCGGCAATCCACTTCGCGAGCTTCTTCTGCTCGTCGGTGCCGAGCAGGTAGAGCAGCTTGGCGAAGGAGTAGCTCGCGCCGAACATGCCGATGGCCGGGTTGGCGCCGAGGACGAGCTCGTTCATCGCCCAGCGCAGCGACGGGGGAGCGACGGTGCCGTCGAGCTCCTCGGGCAGGTCGAGCGACCAGAAGCCAGCGTCCTGGAAGGCCTTGTACGACTTCTTGAAGGACTCGGGCATCGCCACGGACGAGGTCTCGGGGTCGAAGACCGGGGGGTTGCGGTCGGCGTCGGCGAAGGACTCGGCGAGCTCGTTCTCGGCCAGACGCGCGTACTCCTTGAGCATCTCGCGCGCGGTGTCGGCGTCGACCGCCTCGTAGGGGCCCTGGCCCAGGACCTCGTCGCGACCGAAGACCTCGAAGAGGTTGAACTCGATGTCGCGCAGGTTGCTCTTGTAGTGACCCATCGGGGGTGACTCCTGGTCTGCTCGGGTGGGGTAAGCAAGCGCTTACCTCGGCTTTTCATCCATCTTCACCCGAGGTGCGAGCTGTGGCAAGCGGCGGTCGCGGTGACCTGACGCACACGAACGGGTAGCGTGCCGCGGGAACCGAGACCCGTGAGGGGGATCCGCATGTTCGTCTGGGCGTGGGCCGGTCCGGCCTTCCTGGCCGCGGGGGCCCTGCTCGTCCTCGCCGGCCTGCCCAAGGTCCTCGACCCGGGTGACCTCGTGCGCGCGCTGCGCTCCGTCGGGGCGCGGGTGCCCCCCTTCGTCGTCCGTGGGTTCGCCGCGGCCGAGGTGGTCGCCGGCGCGGCCGCCCTCGTCCTGCCCGGACGGTGGAGCGCGCTCGCCGTGGCCCTCCTGCACGCCGGCTTCACCGGGTTCGTCCTCCTCGCCCTGGCGAAGGGAGGAGTGCTCGCCTCGTGCGGGTGCTTCGGCCGGGCGGACACGCCCCCGACCCGCAGCCACGCCCTCGTCACCGGGCTGCTCGCGCTCGCCGCGCTCGCGGTCGCGGTGGCCCCGCCCGCCGCCCCGTGGTGGAGTGCGGGCATCGGCGGGCTCGCCGTGACCGTGGTGCTCGCCGTCCTCGTCGGCTTCCTCGCCTGGCAGGTCATCGCCGTCCTGCCCACCACGACCGCTGCCGCGATCCGCTCGACCCGGAAGGCCTGACCCCGTGAACCCGCTCCTGCTCACCCTCGTCATCGGCGAGCTCGTCGTCCTCGTGCTCCTGTCGGTGCTCGTCCTCGGGCTCCTGCGCAGCCACGCGCTCATCCTCAAGTCGCTCCACGACCTCGGCGCCGGCCTCGAGCTGGACCGCGCCGCGGAGGCGGCCACCGGCTCGCCCGGGCCCGTCCCCGTCGAGCTCGAGACGGGGGTCGTCGCGCGCGGCCGCGCCGACGGCGCCGGGGTCCCGGAGCTCGTCGGGACGCGCCTGGGTGGCGGCGACGAGCGTCGCGAGGACCTCTCCGGGCGCACCCTGCTCGCCTTCCTGACGACCGGGTGCAGCGTGTGCGCGAGCTTCTGGACCGAGTTCCGGCAGCCGGTCGACGTCCCGGGCGGCGGCCGCTTGCTCATCGTGACGAAGGGGGACGACGAGGAGTCTCCGTCCGCCCTCGCCAAGGTCGCCCCGCCCCACCTCGACCTCGTGCGCTCCAGCACCGCGTGGGGCGACTTCGAGATCCCGGGCAGCCCGTACTTCGTCTACGTCGAGGGTGGACGCGTGCTCGGGGAGGGCTCCGCGACGACATGGGCCCAGGTGAGCGACCTCATGGCCCAGGCCGTGGCGGACGACGAGCAGCGGGCGGGTGCGAACGAGGGTTTCGTCGACCGGGGCGACCGGGACCACCCGGCGTCGGTCGACGCCGAGCTGCTGGCGGCCGGGATCGGCCCGGACCACCCCAGCCTGCGGCCGGAGCCGCTGGCGGGGCGCGGGGGCGAGCCGGGGCGGGGCGCCGACCCCAGATGACGCCCGTCCTCCTCGGGCTGGCCCTCGGCGTGCCGATGGCGGTCGTCGCCGCCATCCGCGCCACGTGGTCGCCTTGAGGCGAGTCGATGCTCTCGAGCATCACCCCGCTCGGTGAGCGGGGACGTGGAGCGAGCTGGACGCGCACGGCCGCGGCGTACCTCGTGGGCTCGGTGCTCGCGGCCGGCCTCGTGGGGGCGCTGCTGGGCCTCGTGGGCTCCCTCGTGCCCGACGGCGCGCGGGGGTCGGCGCCGGTGCTCGGCGGGTTCGCGCTGCTGCTGGTCGTGGGGCTCGTGCTCGACGTGCGCTCGGGTGGGCACGGCGTGCCCTCGTGGCGGCGGCAGGTCGAGCGCGAGTGGATCGGGCGCTACCGCGGCTGGGTGACCGGGCTGGGCTTCGGCGTGCAGCTCGGGCTGGGCTTCGTCACGATCATCACGAGCACGACGACCTACGCCGTCTTCTTCGCCGAGCTCCTCGCCGGGCGGTGGTGGGCCGGCGCGCTCATCGGGCTTGTCTTCGGGCTCGTGCGCTCGCTCCCGCTCGCGCTGGTGCGCCGCGTGGACTCGCCGCAGGACCTGCACGACGTCTTCGGCGTACTCGGCCGCTGGGAGGCCCCGGCCGCTAGGGTGGCGTGGACCACACTGACCCTGGCCGCGCTGCTGTGCGCCGGCACGGCGGTCGGAGTCTGAAGGGGCGCGCATCACATGGCAGTGACGATCTCGGCGCAGGTGCCCACGGGGTGGCACGTGCGGGTGCGACGGCGGCCGCAGGTGCCCCTGCGCTCAGCTATGTCGGGGGCCGGTGACCACACCCGCCCGATCCTCCACGCGGCCTCGCGGCCGCTCCCGGCCGACCTCGGGGACTTCGGGGGCGAGCTCATCGACGTCCTCGGCCCGGACGACGGCTTCGTCGCGCTCATCGACCACGGTCCGGAGGTCGCGGGGACGGGGCTCTTCGCCCGGCAGGGGCGCCCGGTCGTCTCGCCCTCGCAGTTCGCCGCCAACCGGCTGGCCAGGTACGTGCCCGGCCGCAGCGCCGGCCAGTGGTTCTTCAGCGAAGGGGGCCACGGCTTCTGCCTCTACGCCGTCACCGGGGCGCACTCGCGCCGGATGGCGGTCGTGCCGCGCATCGCGCGGGTCGTCGCCGGCATCAGGGTCTCCGGGGCCGGGACCGTGGAGGGGGTCCGATGAGCAGGGGGTCGTGGACCGCGCGCCTCGTCGACTCGATCGCCGGACGCCTGCCGGAGGTGTCCCGGCGCGACGTCCTCGTCGGCTCCGCGGTCGCCGGGTCGGCCCTCGTCGTCGACCCCAAGGCCTACGCCCTTCGCCCCGTCTCGGCCTACGCGACCGTCTGCGGCCCCGGCAGCACGGCCTCCTCCGGCTGGACGGTCTTCTGCGCGACGATCAACAAGGGGGCGAACGCCTGCCCGCCCGGCAGCTTCGCGGCCGGCTGGTGGAAGGCCGCCGGCTCCTCGTGGTGCGGCGGCAGGTACCGGTACATCGTCGACTGCAACGCGACCTGCTCGCGGTGCACCACCGGCTGCCGGGACCACATCTGCGACTCCCGCTGCTGGTCCTGCAGCTGCGGCACCGGCTCGAGCGCGACGTGCGACCAGCGCCGGATCTGCTGCAACGCCTTCCGCTACGGGCAGTGCAACACGCACGTCTCGTGCAGCGGCGGCGTCCACTGCCGCGTCGTCAGCTGCACGCCGCCCTATCAGTGGGAGAACTGCACGACGACCTCCCTCGTCGACAACCGCACCTCCGAGCACTCGACCTCGCTCCTGCCCAAGTGGGGCGCGATCTCCTCGCGGTACTACGCCATGGGGGAGCAGCGCTCCCACCTCGGCCACTCCATGGGTCCCGTGCGCTCCGTCGGGGACGGTGTCGGCACCTACGTGCGGTACTCGAACGGTCGCATCTACCACTCGACCCGGGTCAAGCGGGCGATCCCGATCCGCAAGGGCGTCGTGGACGTGCTCGTCTCCCAGGGCTCGGTCAAGGGGCGCCTCGGCTACCCGTTGGGCCTGGAGTACCTCTCGAAGTCCGGGGGACTGACCCAGCGGTTCGAGAAGGGCGCGGTCGCCGGGCCCTCGCTCGGCACGCTCTACGCGGTGTACGCCGGGGCCTGGACGATCTGGGAGGACACCGGCCGCACCTCGGGCGAGCTGGGCTACCCGACGTCCAACCGCAGGACGGTCTCGTCCGGGTGGGTGCAGCACTTCCAGCGCGGCGCGATCAGCCAGCGTGGCAGCGCCCGGGGGGTGCACGTCTCCGGCGAGTTCGCCAGGGCCTGGCGCCGGCACGGCGCGGAGAGCGGCGTGCTCGTGCTGCCCGTGGCCGTCGCGGCCAAGACCCTGCGCGGCAGCCGCCAACGTTTCGCCGGCGGCCAGCTCTGGCGCCTGGGGTCGGGCACGCCTCGCCTCGTCACCACCGCGATGCTCGACGCGTGGGTGGCGAAGGGGGGACACTCCGGCCCCTACGGCTACCCGACCTCCGACACGACCCGCCGCTCCGATGGTCGGTGGTCGTGCACCTTCGAGGGCGGGACGATCGTCATCTGAGGTCGGGTCCGCGCGGACCCGACCGCCGCTCCGGCCACCGCTCCCGGAGGAGCTTGCGCAGCAAACGTCTCGAAGGGACGACTGGTGTCCGTAGCCCTGCATCGGTGGGTTAGCATGGCCGCTGCGCCTCGCGCGCCGGTGTAGCTCAATGGTAGAGCGCCAGCTTCCCAAGCTGGACACGCGGGTTCGATTCCCGTCACCGGCTCTCTTCTCTCCCTTTTCTCCTGTCCTGCGACGGCTAACCTGACCCCCGTGACTGAGGCGGCCCCGGGCGACGACGGCGAGCCCGTCGGCGACGACGCAGCGCCCCGCGGGCTCGACGCCCTGGCGGCGGACCTGCGCGAGCTGCGCCATCACGCAGGGAACCCCTCCTACGCAGAGATCGCCCTGCGCATCGACCGCGTACGAGGCGAGCGCGGGATACCTGCTGGCAGCGCGCGACCCGGACGGACGACCGTGTACGACGCCTTCCGGTCCGGTCGGCGCCGCCTCGACGTGAACCTCCTGCGCGACATCGTCCGGGCACTGGGCGGCACGGAGGACGACGTCGAGGCGTGGACGCAGCGCCACCACGACCTGAGCGTGGAGCCGGCGCCGGTGCGCGAGCCCGCCCCGGAGGAGCCGGAGCCGGGGGAGGGCGTGCCGGAGCCCGCGCCGGAGGCGGAGGCCGCGCCCGCGGCTGCGAAGGGCGATGAGCCGCCGGCCCCTCGACCGCGGCTGCCCCTGCCGGTGCGCCGGCTGGTCGCGGTCCTCGTGGGATGCGTCGTGCTCAACCTGCTGGGTCGGCTCCTCGTCGACACCCTGCACCTGCCGCTCTACCTCGACATGATGGGCACGGCCGTCTCCGCGCTCGCTCTCGGGCCGTGGTGGGGCGCGCTCGTGGGGGTGAGCACCAATGTCCTCGGCGAGGCCGGCTCCCCACCGGGGGTCTCGTCCGCCTTCACGCTGGTCAACGTCGCGGGCGCCTTGGTGTGGGGGTACGGCGCGCGCCGGTTCGGCATGGCGCGGACCATGCCCCGGTTCTTCGTGCTCAACCTCGTCGCGGCGCTCGTCTGCACGCTCGTCGCGACCCCGACCCTGCTGGTGGTCTACGGCGGGTCGGTCGGTCACTCCGGCGACGAGCTCACCGAGCGCGTCCGGCTGGGCCTGCACAGCCTGCCGGCGGCCGTGCTCGTGATGAACCTGCTGACCTCGGTCCTCGACAAGCTGGTCTCGGGATTCATCGGGCTGACGACGGCCGACGCGATCGCGGGCCCCGAGTGGCGCGGTGATGACCCGTCCCGTCCTCCGGACGGGTCATCACCGGACGTCGTCCGTTCGCCGCGCGTCGGCGAACGGATCCTCCCCCCGGAGGTCACTGGCAGTGCCTGATCGGCGTCCCTCACCGTCCGTGATCGAGGATGCGGCACACGCGGCGCCCGGAGCGACCACTCCGAACAATCCCGAACACCGCCGACCGCAGTTTCCGTCCGAGGAACACCGAGCCCGTGGACGTCGGGGGCGACCTACCTTCGCCCCATGCCAGCACCCGAACCCGTGACCGGTACCGCCCGCACGAACGGAGGGTCGGGACCCGCGCTGCGGCAGCCTTTCCTCGGTCTCCTCGTCCTGGTGGGCGTCGTCATCGTCTCCCTCGGCCTCATCGCGACGCTCGAATGGCCGACCTTCCGTGACTCGGTCTCCTACTACCTCGTCTGCGCGGTGCCGACGCTCTTCGTTGTCGGGCCCTTCTGGCGGGGAGAGCACCCGCGGGCGCTCACCCGCCTGGCGCAGCCCTGGCGTGGCCTCGCACTGACCGGACTCGCCCTCGTGGTCGCGGCCATCGTGGCCGTCGTGGTCAACGTCGTGCTCGGGGAGGGGCGGACACCCCCTTCGCCCAACGTCGCCCACATCGTCATCATGGCGGTGCCGTTCACCTTCCTCTTCGCGGTGGTGTGGGACGGGTGGCCCTTCCGGCGGATGGGCCACCAGGTCCTGGCGGGCCTCGCGCTCCAGCTGGCCGCCTACCTCGTCGCCGTCGCCGCCTACCTGGCCCTGGCCAGCTACGACTCCTTCAAGGCCGGGCCCGCCTACGTCGCGGCCATCGACCCCGGTGGGCCCTTCGACGCCTGGGCGCTGATGACCTTCGTCGTCACGACCATGGCCGTGGCGCTGCTCCTGCTGCACCTGGACCTCTGGCCGCTCGCCGGCACCCCGGCGCTCGCGGGTGGGGCGCGACGCGCGGGAGCGCTGACGGCGGTCATCCTGGTGGTCAGTGCCCTCGCGATGTGGCTGGGGACCGGTGTCGGGGGCCTGGACCCGCCGACCTTCCTCGTCGGGGTCGCCATCCCCTTCATCTTCGGCTCGATCGTCGTGCTCAACGTCTTCGAGGGGGCTCTGCCTCTGCCCGGTGCACAGCCCGTGCGAGGCCTCGCCTCCGCCGTCCTTGCGGCCGTGATCGGACTGGTGCTGGCAGGCCTGTACGCCGTCCTCGCCACGCGGGTGTCAGGAGATGTGCCCTTCGGTGGCCCCGGGTACCAGGGCGAGGTCTGGCTCGCCTCGGCGCTGCTCGCGGTGACCTTCCCCCTCCTGTCGGTGGTCATCGACTGCTTCGGGTTCTGGCCTGCGCGGCGCGCGGTCGCCGACGCAGTCCGAGACCGCTGACGGCGCTGCCGTCGTCGTTCCTCTATAGGGTCGGGCCATGCTGCTCTCCGACAGGGACATCCGCGCCGAGGTCGACGGCGGGCGGGTCGTCCTCGACCCCTGGGACCCGACGATGGTCCAGCCCAGCAGCGTCGACGTGCGGCTGGACAAGTACTTCCGTCTCTTCGACAACCACAAGTACCCGGTCATCGACCCGGCGGCCGACCAGCCCGACCTCACCCGGCTGATCGAGGTCGAGCCGGACGAGGGCTTCGTGCTGCACCCCGGCGAGTTCGTGCTCGGCTCGACCTACGAGACCGTGACGCTGCCCGACGACCTCGCCGCCCGTGTCGAGGGCAAGTCCTCGCTCGGGCGCCTCGGCCTCCTGACCCACGCGACGGCCGGCTTCGTCGACCCCGGCTTCTCCGGGCACGTGACCCTCGAGCTCAGCAACGTGGCCACCCTGCCCATCCGGCTGTGGCCGGGGATGAAGATCGGCCAGCTGTGCTTCTTCCGCCTCTCCTCGCCCGCGGAGCACCCGTACGGCTCGGGCCCGTACGGCTCGCACTACCAGGGGCAGCGGGGGCCGACGGCGAGCCGGTCCTTCGCGAACTTCCACCGCACGGACATCTGACCCTTCGAGACGGTCGCTGCGCGACCTCCTCAGGGAGCGGTGGGGGCCTCGCTGCGCGACCTCCTCACGGAGCGGTGGGGGCCTCGCTGCGCGCCCTCCTCAGGGAGCGGTGGGGGCCTCGCGGCGCGACCTCCTCAGGGAGCGGTGGACCCTCGCTGCCCGCCCTCCTCAGGGGGCGGTGGGGGCCTCGCTGCGCGACCTCCTCACGGAGCGGTGGGGGCCTCGCTGCGCGACCTCCTCAGGGAGCGGTGGAACCTCGCTGCACGACCTCCTCAGGGGGCGGTGGGGGCCTCGCTGCGCGACCTCCTCAGGGAGCGGTGGGGGCCTCGCTGCGCGACCTCCTCAGGGGGCGGTGGGGGCCTCGCTGCGCGACCTCCTCCGGGAGCGGTGGAACCTCGCTGCACGACCTCCTCCGGGGGCGGTGGGGGCCTCGCTGCGCGACCTCCTCCGGGAGCGGTGGGGGCCTCGCTGCGCGACCTCCTCAGGGAGCGGTGGGGGCCTCGCTGCGCGACCTCCTCACGTGACTCGTGAGTAACCTCGGGGGATGAGCACCCAGAGCCGCGTCCCCGCCCATGACGAGCTCCGTGAGGAGCACGACTCCCGGCGCGTCAGCGCCTTCGCCGACGACGCGCTCGCGAGCCTGGACGCGACGGGCGTCGCGGAGGCGATCCGCCACGGAGAGATCAGCGCCACCGAGGCCGTCGAGGCGGCCATCGCGCGCGTGCAGGAGGTCGACCCCGTCCTCGGGGCGACGACGGTGGACGACTTCGAGCGGGCCCGCCGTCGGGCCGGCCACCTGCCGCGGGGGACGCGGGCTCCCTTCGCCGGTGTGCCGACGGCCATCAAGGACAACGTCAACGTCGCGGGTCTGCCGATGAGCCAGGGCTCCGACGCGCTGCCGACCGCGCCGCGGACCGCGGACGGCGCCTTCGTGCGCCAGCTCCTCTCCACCGGCGTCATCCCGGTCGCGACGACGACCTGTCCTCCCTTCGGCTGGACCGCGACGACCGAGCGCCCCGGCGGTCGCGTCACCCGCAACCCCTGGGCGACCGGCTACTCCTCGGGTGGGTCCTCCGGTGGCGCGGCCGCGCTCGTCGCCTCGGGCGCGCTGCCCATCGCCCACGGCAACGACGGTGGCGGCTCGATCCGCATCCCCGCGGCCGTGTGCGGCCTCGTCGGACTCAAGGTCACCCGCGGCCGCCTCCTCGGCGACCCGACGACCGACCAGCTGCCGGTCGGCATCGTCGTCAACGGCGTGCTCACGCGCACCGTCCGCGACACCGCGACCTTCCTCGCGGCCGCCGAGAGCCACCAGCCGGCACGCCGGCTCCCCGCCGTCGGTCTCGTCGAGGGGCCGGGCGCGCGCCGCCTGCGCGTCGGGATGATGCTGGACTCCCCGCTCGCCCCGGCGACCGACCCGCAGACCCGCGATGCCGTCGCAGGCGTCGCCCGCCTGCTCGACGGCCTCGGCCACGACGTCGACCCCGACACCCCGGTGCCGGTGCCGGAGTTCTTCAGGACCGACTTCCAGGACTACTGGGCGCTGCTCGCCCTCGCCTCGTCCGCGCGGGGGACGAAGCTCTACGGCGAAGGGTTCGACCCCGGGCGCCTCGACATGTTCACCCGGGGCCTCGCCGCCCGCGCCAAGCGGCGCCTGCACCGCGCGCCGCTCTACCTCGCCCGCCTCGCGCTGACCGGTCCGGCGTCGGCGCGGCTCTTCCCCGCGGACGCGGACGTCGTCCTCACGCCGACCCTGGTCCACACCACGCCGCGGATCGGGTACCTCTCCGGCGACCTGGACTTCGACACGCACATGGGGCGCCTGCTCGAGTACGTCGGGTTCACCCCGATCCACAACGCCAACGGCCAGCCGTCGATCTCGCTGCCGCTCGGCCGGACGGACGACGGGCGCCCGATCGGCGTCATGTTCTCCGCCCGCGCGGGCCAGGAGCGGCTGCTCCTCGAGCTGGCCTTCGAGCTGGAGGCCGCAGCCCCCTTCGCCCGCATCGACGGTCAGGGGTAGCTCGGCCCGTGCCTGCCGGCGTGGCCGCGTGTGCTTGGGTGACGACCATGGCTGACTTCACCCCCGGGACCACCGGCACCGACGAGGTGCTCTTCGCCGTCGACGGATCACTGGGGCGGGTGCTGCTCAACCGCCCCCGGGCGATCAACGCCCTCACCCGCGAGATGGTCGTCGCGATGCAGACGCGCCTCGCCGCCTGGGCGGATGACGACGCCGTGACGGCCATCAGCCTCGAGGGCGCCGGCGAGCGGGGGTTCTGCGCCGGTGGCGACGTGCGGGCGGTCCGCGAGGCGCACCTCACGGGCACGTCCGGGGGAGTGGACTTCTGGGCCGACGAGTACGCGCTCGACGCGCAGATCGCCGAGTACCCCAAGCCGGTCGTCGCCGTCATGGACGGCATCGTCATGGGCGGTGGGCTGGGCCTGTCCATGTTCGCCACCGCCCGCTGGACGACCGAACGCTCGAGGATCGCCATGCCCGAGACGATCATCGGCTTCTTCCCCGACGTCGCCGCGACCTACCTGCTCTCCCGCGCGCCGGGTGAGGTCGGGACGCACATGGCGCTCACCGGCGCGACGGTCACCGGTGCCGACGCCGTGCACGTCGGCCTCGCCGACGCGGTCGTCGACCACACCCGCCTGCCCGAGCTCATCGCCGCCGTCGCCGGGGGAGGGCCGATCGAGCCGGTCCCCGCTGGTGCCATGACGAAGGGGGGCGACCTCGCCTCCTCGCACGGCTGGGTCGACGAGTGCTACGCCGGCGACGACGCCGCGGTGATCCTGGCGCGCCTGCGCGAGCACGCCGACCCGGCTGCCCGTGCGGCGGCCGAGGAGATCTCCCTTCGCTCACCCCTGTCGGTGGCTGTGACGCTCGCGGCGCTCCGCAGGGCGGCCACGGCGGGGTCCGTGCGCGAGGTGCTCGAGGCGGACACCCGGATCAGCCGCGGGCTGCTCGCCCGGGCGGACTTCGTCGAGGGGGTCCGGGCGCTGCTCGTCGACAAGGACCGGCAGCCACGCTGGGAGCACGCGGACGTGGATGAGGTCACGCGCAGCGAGGTGATGTCGGTGCTCGAGGGTTAGGTTGATCCAGACCACGGTGGACCGAGGACAGGCAGTCCCGATGATCAGGCTCGACGGCGTCACGAAGCAGTACCCCGACGGCACGGTCGCCGTCGACGACCTCAGCCTCACCGCGCCCGACCGCGCCATCACCGTCCTGGTCGGTCCCTCGGGCTGCGGCAAGACGACCACGCTGCGGATGATCAACCGGATGATCGAGCCGACCTCCGGGTCAGTCACCATCGACGGGCAGGACGTGCTCGCGATGGACGCGGCCGAGCTGCGGCGCGGGATCGGGTACGTCATCCAGCACGGTGGGCTCTTCCCGCACCACACCATCGAGCGCAATGTCGCGGCGGTGCCGCTCCTCCTCGGGGTCGGCAAGCGCGAGGCGATCTCGCGGGCTCGCGAGCTGCTCGAGCTCGTCGGCCTCGACCCGGCTCTCGGCCGGCGCTACCCGACCCAGCTCTCCGGCGGCCAGCAGCAGCGCGTCGGCGTCGCCCGCGCGCTCGCCGCGGACCCGCCGGTGATGCTCATGGACGAGCCCTTCTCCGCGGTCGACCCGGTCGTGCGGGAGCAGCTGCAGGACGAGTTCCTGCGCCTGCAGGCAGAGCTCGGCAAGACGATCGTCATGGTCACCCACGACATCGACGAGGCGATCAAGCTCGGCGACCACGTCGCGGTGCTCCAGGTCGGCGGTCGGATCGCCCAGCTCGCGCGCCCCGCGGAGCTGCTCGCCCACCCTGCCGACGGGTTCGTCGCCGACTTCCTCGGTCGGGACCGCGGGTACCGGGCCCTGGGCTTCGAGCACGCGCGGATCCCCGCGCACGACGAGACGACGATCGTGCTGGGCGCGCCGGTCGCAGAGGCCGCCGCCGCGGCCGGCCCCGACGGCTGGGTCCTCGTCGTGGACGGGCAGCGGCACCCGCAAGGCTGGGCCCGACCGGCCGACCTCACCGGGCACGCCACCGTCGAGGCGGACGGGCTGTCCCTCGGTGGCACGCTCGCCCGGCTCGACGGGCCGCTCCGTGCTGCGCTCGACGCGGCCCTGTCCTCGCCCAGCCGCCGCGGCGTGGTCGTCGACGGCGACGGCGCGCTCGTCGGCACCTGCCGGGCGACCGAGGTCCTCTCGGTCATCGAGTCCCGGGAGCGGCCGCGCGACCCGGGTGCGGTCGCATGAGCTGGATCCTCGACCACCTCGACGACATCCTGTCGTTGACGTTGCGGCACACGTGGCTCGCCGGGGTGCCGCTCGTGGTCGGGCTGCTGGTCTCCCTTCCGCTCGGGTGGCTGGCCAACCGGCACCGCCGCATCCGCGGGGCAGTCATCGTCTCCGCCGGGCTGCTCTACACGGTGCCCTCGCTGGCGCTCTTCGTCCTGATGCCCCTCGTGCTCGGCACCGGCATCCTCGACCCGGTCAACGTCGTCGTCGCGATGACGATCTACACCGTGGCGCTGCTCGTGCGCTCGGTCGTCGACGGGCTCGGGTCGGTGCCCGAGGAGGTCGCCCGATCGGCCACGGCGATGGGGTACACGCCGGTCCGGCGGTTCTTCGGTGTCGACCTGCCGCTCGCCGTCCCCGTCATCGCCGCCGGCCTGAGGGTCGCGGCGGTGAGCAACGTGTCGATCGTGTCGATCGCCTCGCTCATCGGCGTCAGCCAGCTCGGAGACCTGCTCGTCGACGGGTACAACCGCGCCATCGGTGGCGAGCTCGCCGCCGGGATCCTCGGCTGCGTGCTGCTCGCCCTCGTGCTGGACCTCGCGATCCGGGCCCTCGAACGGGTCCTCACGCCGTGGCGACGGGCCGGGCAGGGGGGCTCCGCATGATCGCCTCGATCCTCGACTGGCTGACGAGCGGCGCCACCTGGTCCGGGGCCGACGGCATCGGCGCGCGGCTCCTCGAGCACACCGGCTACACGCTCATCGTGCTGCTCATCGCGGCGGCCATCGCGATCCCGGTCGGCCTGTGGATCGGGCACACGGGCCGCGGCCGGTGGCTCGTCACCGCGGCCAACGCGGTGCGCGCGGTGCCGACGCTCGGTCTGCTCTTCGCGTTGACGCTCGTGCTCCTGCCGCGGCTGCCCGGAGACGCCGCCTTCCTCGTGCCGAGCGTCATCGTCCTCGTGCTGCTCGCGATCCCGGCGATCCTCTCGGGCGCCTATGCGGGTGTCGAGGCCGTGCCCCCGGCGGCGCGGGACGCGGCCAAGGGCATCGGCATGACCGGTCGGCAGGTGCTGTGGCAGGTCGAGCTGCCCATCGCGCTGCCGCTGCTCATCTCCGGCCTGCGCGCCGCCGTGCTCCAGGTCGTCGCGACCGCCACCGTCGCCGCCTACGTGGGGCTCGGCGGTCTCGGTCGCTTCCTCATCGACGGTCTCGCCGTCCAGGACTACGCGAGCACGGCGGGCGGCGCGATCCTCGTGGCGCTGCTCGCGCTGGCCCTCGACGCCCCCTTCGCGCTGCTCGAGCGTCTCGTGGTCTCGCCGGGACTCACCGGTCGATCCCGCCCCCTTCGATCCTCGTCACCCACCCGTACCGCACCCGCAGGAGGAACCCCATGACCCCCGTCCGAACCCCGCGCCGTCCGCTGCGCACCGCCGCGCTCGCCCTGACCATGGTCGGCGCGCTCGGCCTGTCCGCCTGCGGGGGCGGCAGCGACCCGCTCTCCAGCTCCTCGAGCTCCGACGCCGCAGGCGAGAGCGGTGGCGACGTCGTGGTCGGGTCCGCCGACTTCTCCGAGTCGACCCTGCTCGCGCACATCTACGCCGGCGCGCTCAAGGCCGACGGCGTCAACGCCTCGACCAAGACCGGCATCGGCTCTCGCGAGGTCTACCTCAAGGCGCTCGAGGAGGGCTCGGTCGACGTCATGCCCGAGTACACCGGTGCGCTCGCCCTGTACTACGACAAGACCTTCTCCGAGAGCGACCCGGACAAGGCGTACGACGCCCTCACCGAGGTGCTGCCCGAGGACCTCACCGTGCTGGAGAAGTCGGCCGCCGAGGACAAGGACGCCGTCGTCGTCACGAAGGAGACGGCCGAGTCCAAGGACCTCAAGACCCTCGAGGACCTGTCCGAGGTCGCCGGCGAGATGACCCTCGGCGCGCCGTCGGAGTTCAAGACCCGCATCCAGGGCGTCCCCGGTCTCAAGGACGAGTACGGCATCGAGTTCAAGTCCTTCCGGCCGCTCAAGCCGGGCCAGGCGACCAACGGCGCCCTGAAGAACGGGCAGGTCCAGGCAGCCAACATCTTCACGACCGATCCGACCATCGTGGAGAACGACTTCGTGGTCCTCGAGGACCCCAAGAACCTCTTCGGCTCCCAGAACGTCGTGCCGCTCGTCCGCGGCGAGGTCGAGGACCAGGTGGCGAAGACCCTCGACGAGGTGTCCGCGAAGCTCACGACCGAGAAGCTGCAGGAGATGCTCAAGAAGACCGACATCGACAAGGAGGACCCGGACCGGGTGGCCGCCGACTTCCTCGCCGAGGAGGGCCTCGACTGAAGACCAGCGGGTCTGGTGACGTAGGTCACGAACAGTGTGGGGAACATTTCGAGGACGTTGACGCTTCAACTTTCTGATAGTTCAAGCAACAACGAAAATCGGAGGCACCACCCATGGACATCATCGTCCTCATCGCCCGCATCCTCTTCGCCGCGATCTTCATCGCGTCCGGCATCGGGCACCTGACCCAGAGCGAGGCGATGGCCGGCTACGCCAAGTCCGTGGGTGTCCCCGCGGCCAAGCTCAGCGTCATCGTCTCCGGCGTGCTCATGCTCGTCGGGTCCCTCTCGGTCATCCTCGGCGTGTGGGGCGACCTCGGGTCGCTGATGATCCTCGTGGCCGTCGCGCCGATCGCCTTCCTCATGCACAAGTACTGGACGGCCGAGGGCGAGGCCCGCATGAACGAGCAGGTCCAGTTCAACAAGACCCTCTCGCTCGCCGGTGGTGCGCTCGCGCTCTTCGCCCTCTTCGTGCTGGTCCCCGAGCTCGGCCTCACGGTCACGGGCCCGCTGCTCTGAGCTGAGCCCCGCATGACGTCAGCCCCGGCCGAGTGGCCGGGGCTGACGCATGTCCGGAACGCTGTCGGTGGTCGCACCTAGTGTTGGTTCATGGCGCAGGATGCGGCGGTCCGAGCGGGACTCCTCGACGGAGTCCTCTCAGCGGCGCGTGCGCTCGAGGACACGGGCGAGTCGTGGCCTCTGGCCGATCGAGAGGTCGAGGCGGCGCTCGCCGCGGTCGGTCGAGCGCGGCAGCTCCTGGAGGTCGCCGAGGTCACGCTGGTGCGCGAGGGCGTCGGGCGCGGGCTGCCCGCCGAGTCGTCGTGGTCGCCGGTGGACTGGGTCGCGCGATGCGAAGGGGGGTCCGCCCCGGCCCCCGACGTGCGCCACTCGGCGAGGGTCGTCCGGGTGGCCGAGGCCGGTGACGCCGGTCTGGCGGGTAGCGGAGTGGGGGAGCCACCCGCTGCAGCGGTCGTGGCGGCCTTCGAGGCAGGGGACCTCCCGCTGGCGAAGGCCGACCAGCTGGTGCGCTTTCACACCGCCGTCGCGCCGGTGGCTGATCCCGAGGCGCTGGAGCACGATCTCGCGGCGCTCCTCCACGGGGCGCGCGACGAGGTCCGACCGGCCGGTCCGGACGGGCGTGCCGACGAGCGGGTCCGCGGGCTGACCGAGAAGGAGCTCGGCGCCGCGATCACGTTCGCCGGTCGCATGCTCCGCCCGAGCAAGGAGCTCGAGGACGAGGAACGGGCGGCGCGCGCGGGGCGGACCTTCACCAAGAGCGAGGGGCCTGCTGGTCTGTCGACGTACCGGGTGACGCTGGACAGCGAGGGCGCAGCAGTGGTCGATGCCGCGATCGCTACGCGTTCCGGGCCGGTCACGGGACCGGATGGTCGACGCGACGAGCGAGCGGCCACGCGGCGCCGGGCCGACGCCCTCGTGGAGCTGTTGCGGCAGGCGACCGCTGCACCGGGTGACCGCCCCAGTGGTGACAAGGGGCAGGTGATCGTGACCGTCGATCTGCAGACCCTGCTCGACGGGCTGCGCGGCGGTGGGCTCACCGCCTCCGGGCAGGTGCTGTCGCCGGCCGTGGTGCGCAGGATGGCTTGCGACAGCAGCATCATCCCGGCCGTGCTCGGCACCCGGGGCGAGATCCTCGACCTGGGACGCGCCGCCCGGTGGTTCACCGCGGCGCAGAAGCGGGCGATCTGGTTGCGGGACAAGGGGTGCACCTTCCCGGGGTGCACGCGCCCGCCGCAGTGGTGCGATGCGCACCATGTGCGCTGGTGGTCGCGCGGTGGGGGCAGTGACATCAGCAACGGGGCGCTGCTCTGCGAGTCGCACCACACCTATGTGCACACCCACGACCTGACGGCCACCATCACCGCCACGCACGTGACCTGGCACGTCTAGCGACCTCGCCCCGCACCCGGCCATCCGCGGCCGGGTGCCGAGGTGTGTGTCCATCCGGTGGTTTGCCGACAGTGGAGGGGCCGACGACGAAGGGGGCTGCGCACCGTGGTGCGCAGCCCCCTTCGCAGGGTCGTCCGGGAATCACTCCCAGGACGGGTTGGCGTTCTTCTTCGCCAGGTCCGACATGTGCGTGTCATCCGATGCAGGCGCAGTGGGTGCGGGGGCCTCCTCGGCCTGGTCCTGCGCAGGTGCGGTCTCGTCGACCGTGGCTTCCGCGACCGGGGTCTCCTCGACGGTCTCGCCAACGGGAGCCTCGGCCTGCGGGGCCTCCGGGGTCTCCGGGGCGGCGGCCGGAGCGCTGGTCTCCCACGAGGGAGCTGCGTTCTTGGCGGCGAGGTCGCTGTCGCTGGCGGCCGGGACAGCCGGAGCCGGTGCCTCGGACTTCGGCTCTTCCGCCTTGGGTTCTTCCGCCTTGGGCTCCTCGGCGGGGGCCTCCTCCGCGACGGGCGCGGTGGTCTCGGTGGCCGTGGCCGCAGCCGCCGGGGTCGCCGCCGGACCGCCGGACTCCCACGAGGGAGCTGCGTTCTTGGCGGCGAGGTCGCTGTCGCTGGCGGACGGAGCCGGTGCCTCGGTGGCCTGGACGTCGGGCTCCGTGACCTCTGCCTGCGGCTGCTCGGCCGGAGCCTCAGCCGCTGCGGGCTCGGTCGCCGGTGCCGCTGGAGCGCCGGTCTCCCAGGAGGGGGCGGCGTTCTTGGCTGCGACGGAGTCGTCGGCGGCAGCAGGGGCCGTCGCCGCCGGCTCCTCGGCCGTGGGCTCCTCGGCCGTGGGCTCCTCGGCCGCCGGGGCAGCGGCGCCGGTCTCCCATGACGGGGCGGCGTTCTTGGCGGCTGCCGAGCCGGTCTCCCACGAAGGGGCGGCGTTCTTGTCGGCGGCGGTGGCCTCGGCCTTGGGCTCCTCGGCCGTGGACTCCTCGGCCGCCGGGGCAGTGGCGCCGGTCTCCCATGAGGGCGCTGCGTTCTTGGCGGCTGCCGAGCCGGTCTCCCACGAAGGGGCGGCGTTCTTGTCGGCGGCGGTGGCCTCGGCCTTGGGCTCCTCGGCCGTGGACTCCTCGGCCGCCGGGGCAGTGGCGCCGGTCTCCCATGAGGGCGCTGCGTTCTTGGCGGCTGCCGAGCCGGTCTCCCACGAAGGGGCGGCGTTCTTGTCGGCGGCGGTGGCCTCGGCCTTGGGCTCCTCGGCCGTGGACTCCTCGGCCGCCGGGGCAGTGGCGCCGGTCTCCCATGAGGGCGCTGCGTTCTTGGCGGCTGCCGAGCCGGTCTCCCACGAAGGGGCGGCGTTCTTGTCGGCGGCGGTGGCCTCGGCCTTGGGCTCCTCGGCCTTGGGCTCCTCGGCCTTGGGCTCCTCGGCCGCAGGGGCAGCGGCGCCGGTCTCCCATGAGGGCGCGGCGTTCTTGGCGGCTGGCGAGCCGGTCTCCCACGAGGGGGCGGCGTTCTTGCCGGCCACGGTCTCGTTGCCCCTGACCGCCTTCGGGTCCTCGCCGGCCTCCTCGACCGCCTCGGCGGTCTGGGCCGTCTCGGCCTCGCTCGGGGCCTGCGGGGTCGCCCCCTTCGCGTCCTGGCCCTCGGCCGGAGCCGGGACGGCGGTCTTGGGCTCGGCCTCGGCCTGCTCCTGCGCCTCGGTCGTGCCGGACTTGGCCTGGGCCGGGGTGGCCTCCTTGATGGACGCCAGCAGCATCTGCGCGACGTCGACGACCTCGATGTCCTCGGACGCGCCCTCCGACTGCTTGGCCGTCAGGCCGTCGCTGAGCATCACGCGGCAGAAGGGGCAGCCGACGGCGATCCGGTCGGCGCCGGTCGCGATCGCTTCCTCGGTGCGGTTGAGGTTGATGCGCGAGCCGAGCTGCTCCTCCATCCACATGCGGGCACCGCCGGCGCCGCAGCAGAAGGACTTCTCCTTGGAACGCTCCATCTCCTTGAGCTCGACACCCGGCAGGGCGGAGATGAGCTCACGCGGCGGCGCGTAGACGTTGTTGTGGCGACCGAGGTAGCACGGGTCGTGGTAGGTCACCGACGGCGCCGACGAGGCGACGTCCTTCAGGCTCGACTTGCGCGGGCCCTCGGGGCGGTTCACCGGCACGATCTTCTTCTCGCGGACGAGGCGGTTGAGCAGCTGCGTGTGGTGCAGCACCTCGTACTTGCCGCCGAGCTGCGGGTACTCGTTCTTGATCGTGTTGAAGCAGTGGGCGCAGGTGACGACGATCTTCGTCGCGCCGACCTCGTTGAGCGTCTCGACGTTCTGCTCCGCGAGCATCTGGAAGAGCACCTCGTTGCCGGCGCGGCGAGCGGAGTCGCCCGTGCAGGTCTCGCCGTTGCCGAGGACCGCGAAGTCCACGCCGGCGTGGTCGAAGAGCTCGGCCACCGCACGCGTCGTCTTCTTGGCCCGGTCCTCGTAGGCGCCGGCGCAGCCGACCCAGAAGAGGTAGTCGACCTCGTCGGCGGACTCGACGTCCTCGCCGAGCACCTTGACGGCGAAGGGGAGGTCCTTCGCCCAGTCCAGGCGCGCCTTGGCGCCCATGCCCCACGGGTTGCCCTTGGACTCGAGCTTCTTGAACAGGCCTCCGAGCTCGCTCGGGAAGGCCGACTCGATGAGGTTCTGGTAGCGCCGCATGTCGACGATGTGGTCGACGTGCTCGATGTCGACAGGGCACTGCTCGACGCAGGCGCCGCAGGTGGTGCAGGACCACAGGACGTCCTCGTCGATGACGGCGTCCGGGCCGTGCGGGTTGTACGCCGACAGCGGGTGGTCGACGTCGTAGCCGGTCTGGCCGACGAGGGCCATCTCGGCCCAGTTGATCGCGTCGGGCTCGGCGGTGGCGACGGACCCGTCGGTCTGCCTCGGGGCGCCGGCCAGCGCGACCGCGCCGTGGGCGGTCTGCGATCGGGCGCCACCCGAGGAGGAGAGGACGCCCGAGGTGCCGTTGGCGGCGGCCAGGTACGGCGCCTTGGCGTGCGCGTGGTCGCGCAGCGTCATCATCAGCAGCTTGGGGGAGAGGGGCTTCTCGGTGTTCCACGCCGGGCACTGGCTCTGGCAGCGCCCGCACTCGGTGCAGGTGGAGAAGTCCAGCAGGCCCTTCCAGGTGAAGTCCTCGACCTTGCCCACGCCGAGGGTGGTCTCCTCCTCCATCTCCTCCATGACCTCCATGGAGAAGGGCTTGCCCTCGACCAGCATCGGCTGCAGCTCACCGAGCGAGGTGCGGCCATCGGCGTGGCGCTTGAAGTAGATGTTGAAGAACGCGAGGAAGCGGTGCCACGCGACGCCCATCGTCGGGTTGATCGAGATGGTGATCATCCACGCGTACGAGATGAGCAGCTTGATGAGCGCGACGACGACGATGCCGGCCTCGAGGGCGCCGACGGACATCCCCGAGAAGAGTGACCCGAGCCACCCGGTGAGCGGGAAGTGCAGCAGCGACGCGTGGTCGGTCTCGCCGGTGTTGAGCAGCAGCGCCCGCTCGAGGCCGCGCAGCAGCGCGATGCAGATGCCGACGCCGAGGATCGTCAGCTCGACGTAGTAGGCCTGCCAGAACGTCGAGCCGAAGAAGCGAGACCTGCGACCGTCCTCACCGTCGGCGGAGCGCGGGTGGTTCTTCTGCCGGATGACCATCAGCATGACGATCGTGACGATGCCCGTCACGGCGAAGAGCTCGGTGATCCACTCGTAGAGGAAGAACGAGCCGATGAGGGGCAGCACGAAGTGCGGGTCGAAGAGCTGGACCGTCGCCTGGACGAGCGTCAGGAAGAGCACGCCGAAGGAGATCATCGTGACCCAGTGGGCGATCGCCACGACGGGCAGCCGCGCCATGCGGGTGTGGCCGAGGAACTCCCGGAGCAGGGTCGCCGTGCGTGTGGCCGGCTGGTTCGTCCGCTCCTTGGCAGGAGTCGGCGCTCCGAGCTTGAAGACGGACAAGAAGTGCTTGACGGCTCGAGCGAGCAGGCCCCATCCGACGATGGTGACCCCGACCCCGAGGATGATCGCGACGATCTGGAGGGCAGACATGGGGGGAGTCTAGGTCGCGCGCGGTCCGCAAAAGCCTCGAGGTCGTGCGGCCCTCGTCACCTCGCGCGGCCCCGGCTCGGAGGCGGGAAGGGGGCGCACCCCCTTCCTGAGACCCCCTTGCGACCATGGATAACGCGATGTTGGAATATCCATAACACCTCGTTCGTTTTTATGGACGAGCAGCCGCGGTCACCGCGGCTCACTGACCATCCGATGGAAGGACCCGCGTTGCCCATCTACGAAGACGCCACCAAGCTCGTCGGCCGGACCCCCCTGGTGCGGATCAACCGCATCATCGAGTCCGAGGCCACCGTCGCCGCGAAGCTCGAGTTCTACAACCCGGCCAGCTCGGTCAAGGACCGCATCGGCGCCGCGATCATCGACGCGGCCGAGGCCTCCGGCGAGCTCAAGCCCGGCGGCACGATCGTCGAGGCGACGTCCGGCAACACGGGCATCGCCCTGGCGATGGTCGGCGCGGCGCGCGGCTACAAGGTCGTCCTGGCCATGCCCGAGACGATGTCCAAGGAGCGCCGCGCGCTCCTGCGCGCCTACGGTGCCGAGCTCGTCCTCACCGAGGGCCCCAAGGGCATGAAGGGCGCGGTGGAGAAGGCCGAGGAGATCGCCGCCGAGCGCGGCGCGGTCCAGGCCCGCCAGTTCGCCAACGCGGCCAACCCCGCCATCCACGAGAAGACGACAGGCCCGGAGATCTGGGAGGACACCGACGGTGAGGTCGACATCCTCATCTCCGGCATCGGCACGGGCGGCACCATCACCGGCGCGGGCCGCTACCTGCGCTCGAAGAAGTCCGACGTCGAGATCATCGCCGTCGAGCCGGCCGAGTCCGCGATCCTCAACGGTGGCGCCCCCGGCCCGCACAAGATCCAGGGCCTCGGCGCCAACTTCGTCCCGGAGATCCTCGACACCGAGATCTACAACGAGGTCATCGACATCGACGCGCCCACCGCGATCGACTGGGCGCGCAAGGCGGCCACCGACGAGGGCCTGCTCGTCGGCATCTCCTCCGGTGCCGCCCTCGCGGCCGCCGACCAGGTGGCCCGCCGCCCGGAGAACGCCGGCAAGACGATCGTCGTCATCATCCCGAGCTTCGGCGAGCGCTACCTCTCCACCCCGCTCTTCGAGGGTCTCGTCGACTGACCGTGGACGCCCACCTGCCGATCCGCGCCACGATCCGTGAGGATCTCGTCGCGGCCATGGAGCGCGACCCCGCCGCGACCTCGCGGTGGGTCGTGCTCCTCACCTCTGCCGGTCTGCACGCGATCTGGTTGCACCGCCTCGCCCACCGCTGGTGGCTGCGACCCGGCTGGAAGTGGCCCGCCCGGCTCCTCGCCTACGTGTCGCGATCGGTGACCGGGATCGAGATCCACCCGGGTGCGCACATCGGTCGACGCTTCTTCATCGACCACGGGATGGGTGTCGTCATCGGCGAGACCGCGATCGTCGGTGACGACGTCATGCTCTTCCACGGGGTGACCCTGGGCGGCACGTCCGGCCAGCGGGTCAAGCGCCACCCGACGCTCGGCGACAAGGTCATGGTCGGCGCCGGCGCGAAGATCCTCGGTGACATCCACGTCGGCAGCAACGTCAAGGTCGGCGCCAACTCGGTGGTCGTCAAGGACGTCCCGACCGGGGCCGTCGCGACGGGCATCCCGGCGCAGTACCGCTTCCCCCAGCTGGAGGCCGGCGGGCCGAGCGCCGAGGAGCTGTTCTACGCGGACCCGGCGATCTTCATCTGATCCTCCGCAGCACGACGAAGGGGGGATCGCACCCGGCCGGTGCGATCCCCCCTTCGTCATGCCCGGACGTGCGTCAGGACGGCGTCGGCCCCTCGCCGAGCGGGTAGGTCGACGGGCCCTCGAGGTTGCTCGCGACATCACGGTGGGGGTCGCCGGTGATCTTGGCCGCGCCCTCGCGCATCTTGTCGCCAGCGACCGAGGCCGCGGAGCTCACGGCGTCGAGGGCCGCGGGGGCGGCCTTGGTCCTGGCGGTGTGCTTGGCGGTGGCCACCTGGCTCTGCACGGGCCGCGACTGCCACGCCCTGCTCGCCCCGGCGCGGATCTGCTCGTACCGCTCCCGGCCGGCGCGAGCACCGAGCACGTATCCGACGGCGGCTCCCAGGAGGAAGGAGATCTTCGACATCTAACGTCCTTTCGATCTGTTGGTCGGCTTCACCACCGACACTACCCACTGGGCCCATGGCCTACCGTGGTCTCGCTCGCCGGGGTCCCCGGCGGCTGGAGGGCTCGCATAGTGGCCTAGTGCGGCGGTCTTGAAAACCGCTATGGCGGCAACGTCATCGTGGGTTCGAATCCCACGCCCTCCGCGCGCTCGGCTCACGCGGGGACGTCCACGTCTGCGCGATGGGGTGAGGAGGCCGGGGCTAGGCTGCGCGCGTGAGCGCCCGACCCGTCCTCGTCGTCCTCAACGGACCCAACCTCAACCTGCTGGGCGAGCGGGAGCCGGAGATCTACGGCTCGCAGACGCTCGCCGACGTCGAGGCCCTGTGCCGCGCGCGCTGCGAGGAGCTGGGCTGGGAGCTCGACTTCCGGCAGACCAACCACGAGGGCGTGCTCATCGACGCGATCCAGGAGGTCCGGCGCTCGTGCACCGGGCTCGTGCTCAACGCTGCCGGCTGGACGCACACGTCGGTCGCGATCCGGGACGCGCTCGCCGCGGTCGTGGCCCCGGTCATCGAGGTGCACATCTCCGACGTCCACGCGCGCGAGGAGTTCCGCCGCCACTCCTACATCAGCGACGTGGCCGACGAGGTCATCGTCGGGCGGGGCGTCCAGGGGTACGTGGACGCCGTCGACGCGGTGGTCCGGCACCGCTCCTGAGACCCTTCGTGCAGATGCCCTGTGGCCGAGGACATGCTCCTGCGCTCTTTTGCTGGTAGCGTCCATGTCGTAGTTGCACAACAGAACTTCTCGCACGATGCATTTGGGTGCGGCCGCCAGCCGGACCCACAGTATTACCAGAGGCGTGTACCTCTGCCGAGGGGAGCTTTGCAGCTGGCACAAGGTACCGCGACCTGCGGGACCGGATTGTTCAACAGGAAAGAAGTTTCACCTCATGGCACAGGGCACCGTTAAGTGGTTCAACGCTGAGAAGGGCTTTGGCTTCATCGCCCAGGACGGCGGAGGCCCCGACGTGTTCGTTCACTACTCCGCGATCGACACGACCGGCTACCGGTCGCTCGACGAGGCGCAGCGCGTCGAGTTCGAGATCACCCAGGGCCCCAAGGGCCCGCAGGCCGAGCGCGTTCACCCCGTCTGATCGACGCGATGACGCACGACCTGATGCGGTGACAACACCGCTTCGTCGAAGGGCCCTCACCGGATGGTGGGGGCCCTTCGCACGTCGGGGCCGCTATCGTGGCGCTGCGATGAGCACCGACGGACACGGCCCCCACCCCACCCGCGCGCAGGTGCGCCGGGCACGCCAGGCTCGTCGGGCAACCTTCCGCCGCAGGGGGCTCGTCGCCTCGGGAGCGGTCGGCGCACTGGTGGCGGCCGGTGGCCTCACGGTCGGCCTGCAGCTGAACAACAACATCACCCGGGTCGACATCGCCAAGGGGTCCGCGCAGCGGCCCGCCGACGTCGACAGCGCGATCAACCTGCTCGTCATCGGCTCGGACACGCGCGAGGGCCTCGGGACGACCGAGTACGGGGTCGGGACCGCCGAGGGTGGCCCCCGCTCCGACACCAACCTCCTCGTGCACATCTCCGCGGACCGCTCGTCCGCATACGTCATCTCGATCCCGCGCGACTCGATGACCAAGGCGCCCACGGATTGCGACGACCCCGCATCGACCGTCGCCGACGGCGAGGTCCGCCGGTGGAACGACAACTTCAACCAGGGCGGACCGGCGTGCACGGTCAAGACCCTCGAGGGACTCACCGGGATCTACGTCGACCACGTCGCGGTCATCGACTTCAGCGGCTTCCAGTCGATGGTCGACGGACTCGGCGGCGTCGAGGTCTGCCTGCCGGAGGCGGTGGACGACCCCGACGCCCAGATCCATCTCGAGGCCGGCCGCCAGCGCCTGGAGGGCAAGGAGGCGCTGGGCTACGTGCGCATGCGCAAGTCCCTCGGCGACGGCTCCGACCTGCAGCGCATCAAGCGGCAGCAGGCCTTCATGTCCTCGATGGCCCAGGAGGCCACCGACACCTCGCTGCTGCTGCGCCCCGACCGTCTCTACAGGTTCCTGAATGCCGCGACCCGGTCCATGACCGCAGACGACCGCCTCGGGCTTTCCCGCCTCACGTCCATCGCGACCAGCCTCAAGGACCTCGGCACCGACGAGCTCGTCTTCGTCACCGTGCCCACCGAGCCGTACCCCGCCGATCCCAACCGGGTGCAGTGGCGCGAGGAGGCCTCGGACGAGCTGTGGGCCGCGGTCCGCGACGACACCCCCCTGCCGGGCGCCGAGAAGAGGACGACGAAGCAGCGTCCGCTCACGGTCCCCCCTTCGTCCGTGGCCGTGAGCGTCGTCAACGACACCGGGGCGTCCGGGCTGGCCCGGCAGGAGGTCGCCGCGCTCGAGGTGCAGGGCTTCACCGCGACCGTCGCGGACCTCGCCCCGACGTCCGGGACGACGGGCGTCCTCGTCCGCCACGCGAAGGGGGACACGGAGTCCGCGCGCACCGTCGCCGCCGCGTACCCGGGCGCCAAGCTCAAGGTGGAGCCCGGGCAGCAGCGCGGCAGCGTCCAGGTGGTCCTCGGGGCCGGCTCCGGCCA
The DNA here is from genome assembly GCF_039631275.1 of Janibacter sp. LM. Taxonomy (NCBI): domain Bacteria; kingdom Bacillati; phylum Actinomycetota; class Actinomycetes; order Micrococcales; family Intrasporangiaceae; genus Janibacter; species Janibacter sp. LM. The sequence continues at coordinate 64,241 of NZ_JBDIVG010000011.1, read as the reverse complement.
CGCCCGCGAGGTCCCGAACCGCCTCGGCGACGCACCGATCCCGGAGGCGACCGTCCGCGCGCCGGCCGCCCCGACCGCCGTCGAGACCCGGGCGGCGTCCGAGGACATCTGCGCCTGAACCGGGACCCGAGTTGGAGGCCCGACCGCCCGGCAGATACTCTGTCCGGGTTGTCTGGAGGCGTCGCCTAGTCCGGTCTATGGCGCCGCACTGCTAATGCGGTTTGGGCTAACCGCCCATCGAGGGTTCAAATCCCTCCGCCTCCGCAGCAGACGCAGCCCCCGGGCCCATCGGCGCGGGGGCTGCGTCGTCCCCTGACCCTCAGCCTGCGGGCAGCGAGACGGTGAAGACCGTCCGGCCCGGGCGGGACTCGACCTCGACCGACCCACCGTGGGCGCGGGTCACCGCCCGCACGATCGACAGCCCCAGCCCGGTGCTCCCGGACGCCCGCTGGCGCGAGTCGTCGCCCCGGGTGAACCGCTCGAAGACGTCGGGGCGCAGGTCCTCCGGGATCCCGGGTCCGTCGTCGGCGATCGCGACGAGCACGCGGTCCCCCTCACGGCGAAGGGAGGTCCGCACCGTCGTCCCCTGCGGCGTGTGGGTGCGCGCGTTGGCGAGCAGGTTGGCGAGGACCTGGTGGAGCCGGTCCCGGTCACCGACGATCTCCACCGGCTCCGACGGCAGGTCGAGCTCCCAGCGGTGTGCTGGGGAGGCCGCGCGCGCGTCCCCGGTGACGTCGAGCGCGAGCATCGTCAGGTCGACGCTCTCGCGCTCCAGCGGCCGCCCGGTGTCGAGGCGGGCGAGGAGCAGCAGGTCCTCGACGAGCGCCTGCATGCGCAGCGCCTCCGACTCGACCCGCGACAGCGCGTGGACCACGCCCTCGGGGACCGGTTCGGGCTCCCGCCGCGAGAGCTCGGCATAGCCGCGGATGGAGGCCAGCGGGGTGCGGAGCTCGTGGCTCGCGTCGGCGACGAACTGGCGGGCCCGCGTCTCCGACTCCTGCCGGGCGCGCAGCGCACCGTCGACGTTGTCGAGCATGGAGTTGAGCGCCAGCCCGACCTGCCCGACCTCGGTGCGGGGGTCGACGTCGGGGACGCGCTCGGCGAGCGAGACGTCGCCCGCGTCGAGCTCGAGCTCGGAGACCCGCCGGGCGGTGCCGGCGACCCGGTCGAGGGGCTGGAGGTTGCGGCGCACGAGGTAGGTGCCGCCGACCCACACGCCGACGAGCCCGATGAGGCTCGAGCCGGCGACCATGAGCACCATCGCGCGGACCGTCGTGTCGATGGGTCCGACGGGCACACCCGTGACCGCGGTCCACCCGTCGCGCGTACGCACGGACACGAGACGGTAGGGGCCGATGTCGCCGCCGAGGTCCACGGTGCTCGGCCGCGCCCCGAGGTCGGCGGCGTTGAGCCGGGCCACCTGCTCGGCGTCGAGCGAGTCGTTGGCCCCGCGCGTGTTGACGGCGTAGTTGAGCTCGTCACCGCGCTCGTCGACGACGACGGCGCCGTCCCGCAGGACGAGGTGCAGCACCGCGTTTCCGCTGCCTGCGGGGGGCCCGCCGCTGGGTCCGGTGGGCAGCGGCGGTTGTGTCCCGTCGATCGCCCCGACGAGGCGTCCCGACGCGTCGCGCAGGTCCTGGTCGACCTGCTGGGTGAGGTACTGGCGGGCCGCGAGGCCCGTGAGGGCCCCGGTGAGGGCGGTGACCGCGAGGAAGAGCAGGAGGACCGAGGCGACGAGCTTGGCCCGCAGCGTCCAGCCGGAAGGGTGGCGCAGCGCCTCGAGCGGAAGGGGCGTCACGACGCCGGCTTGATGACGTAGCCCGCGCCGCGCTTGGTGTGGATCATCGGCGCACGCCCGGCGTCGACCTTCTTGCGCAGGTAGGAGATGTACAGCTCGACGACGTTGGCCTGCCCGCCGAAGTCGTAGTCCCACACGCGGTCGAGGATCTGTGCCTTGGACAGCACCCGCCGAGGGTTGCGCATGAGGTAGCGCAGCAGTTCGAACTCGGTCGCCGTCAGCTCGATCTCGGCACCGCCGCGCACGACCTCGCGGCTGTCCTCGTCGAGGGTGAGGTCACCGACGACGAGCAGGGACGAGCCCTCGTCGGTGCTCACGGCCGTGCGGCGCATGAGGGCCCGGAGGCGGGCGACGACCTCCTCGAGGGAGAAGGGCTTGGTCACGTAGTCGTCCCCACCCGCGGTGAGCCCGGCGATGCGGTCCTCGACGGAGTCGCGGGCCGTGAGGAAGAGGACCGGCACCTCGGGCTCGTCGGCGCGCATGCGCCGCAGGACCTCCATGCCGTCGAAGTCCGGGAGCATCATGTCGAGCACGACCGCGTCCGGCCCGAAGTCGCGGGCCGCGCGGACCGCCTCGGTGCCGCTGCCCGCGGTCCGCACGTCCCACCCTTCGTACCGCAGAGCCATGGCGATGAGCTCGGTGAGGTTGACCTCGTCGTCGACGACGAGCACCCGGACGGGTGAGCCGTCGGGTCGGGTGAGCGAGGGCGCGGTCCGGGCGGTCATGGACCCATCCAACCGGGCTCGACCACACGCCCGCCATGCGTCCGCTGTGCATCTGCTGTGGACGAAGGGGGCCAGCAGCGCGCCGTGTGGCGCCGATTTCGCTGCTCGGCAGCGAGCAGGTACTCTCTTCACTTGTCGCCGAGCACAGCCCGGCGGAGAGCGCCCGTAGCTCAACGGATAGAGCATCTGACTACGGATCAGAAGGTTAGGGGTTCGAATCCCTTCGGGCGCACTCTGTGTTGAGACAGACGGAACAGGCCCTGCCAGCGGAAACGCGGCAGGGCCTGACTCGTTTCCGGTCCCCGGTGCACGACGAGGCCCCGCCCCCCTTCGTCAGGGGAGCGGGGCCTCGTCGGTGCGTGGGGCGGATCAGCCCTGGGCGTTGTCCAGGTCGGAGGCCACGCGACGGTGGGCCTCCCAGATCTCCTCCGGCAGGCGCTCGAAGGCCTTGAGGTGCGCCTCGCGGAAGCCCATCTCCTGCTGCCAGCGCGGCACGTCGATGTCGAGGATGCGGTCGAGGTCCTCCTGCGGCAGGTCGAGGCCGAGCAGCTCGAGCTCGTCCTGCGTCGGGAGGATGCCGACCGGCGTCTGGCGACCCTTGACCTCGCCGTCCTTGAGAGCCATGAGCCACAGGAGCGGACGCAGGTTCTCCCGGTAGCCGGGCCACAGGTAGTGACCGTCCTCCGGGTCCTTCTGGAACCAGTTGACGTGCGCGAAGAGCGGCTGGTTCTTGGCGGCACCGACGATGTCGAGGTAGTGGCGCGCGTAGTCGCCCTCGCCGTAGGCCATGAAGGGCCGGTTGGACATCGGGTCGTAGCGCAGCTGGCCCTCGACGCCCTCGGCCGCGGCCGTGGCCTCGGCACCCAGCGTCAGGCCGTCGTACACGCCCTCGGCGAGGTCGGTGATCGCGCGGATCAGCGGCTCGCGGTCACGCGTGCGACCACCGAAGATGATGGCGTCGATCTCGACGCCCTCGGGCTCGTCGAAGTCAGGCGCGGCGTTCGGGACATTGGCCAGCGTCGTCGTGAAGCGGCTGTTGGGGTGCGCCCACGGCGAGGTGTCGCCCGGCTCGCGGTCGGAGATCGCCTCGCCCTTCCAGTCCAGCCACCCGTCGACGTCGGCCGGCGGCTCGGGCGTGCGGCCCTCCCACCAGACCTCCTCGGTCTTCGGGTTGTACGCGATGTTGGTGAAGATGACCTTCGTGCCCGGGTCGACCGAGTGCAGCGCGGTCGGGTTGGTCGTCTCGTTGGTGTCCTTGGCGACACCGAAGACGCCGTACTCCGGGTTCATGCCCATGAGCTTGCCGGTCTGCTCGTCGACCCACAGCCACGCGATGTCGTCGCCGTAGAAGTCGACCTGGTAGCGGTCCCCGAGTGCGTCCGGGGGCAGCATCATCGCCAGGTTGGTCTTGCCCGAGGCGCTCGGGAAGCCACCGGTGATGTGGTAGCGCTTGCCGGTCTGCTTGTCGGAGATGCCGATGAGCATGTACTGCTCGGCGAGGAACTTCTTCGTCGCCCACCCGTCGTACGCGCCCTGGCGCAGCCCGTGGGCGATCTTGCCCAGGAGCGCGTTGCCGCCGTACGAGGAGCCGAAGTGCAGGATCGTGCGCTCGTCGGCGACGGTCACGAAGTAGCGCTTGTCGTCGGGCGTGCCCTGGCCGAGGTTCTCGAGGTCGCCGGTGACGTGGACGGCGCGGACGAAGTCGTCCTGGACCGGCAGGTCGTTGACGTGCTCGAGGCCGACCCGCGACATGCGGATCATGTGGAGCACGACGGGGCGGGAGTCGGTGAGCTCGACACCGGTGGCCCACTGCGCGAGCACGTTGCCCTTGGGGGACATGAGGTAGGGCAGGACGTACATCGTCTTGCCCTTGGACTGGCCGCGCATGAGCTCGGTCAGCTTCGCCTTCATCTCCGAGGCGGGACGCCAGTTGTTGTAGACGCCCTTGTCCTTCTCGTCGTTCGTCGCGACGATCGTCCGCTCCTCGGAGCGGGCGGTGTCCTTGGAGTAGGAGCGGGAGTAGTAGCGGCCCTCGCCTGCGGGGAGCAGCTCGCCGGCCTCGACGGCCTCGGCGATGAGCCGGTCGTCGTCGGCGGCGCTGACCACCTCGATCCTGTCCGGCTGGGTGATCTCGGCCCAGTGCTTCACGTACTCGCGAACGGCCTCGTTGGTGAGACCTGACGCGTCAAGCGCGGCGTCGACGTCGACCATGCTGTGTTTCCCTCTCACGTGCTCTGGTGTTCGGGCGGTCCCTCGCGGGTTCTCCCGGTTGCGGGCAGGTTACCGCCCTGTGACCGGGCAGAGGGGGAGGGCCTGCGGGGCGGGGGGTGATCTCACGCACGCCCCCGACGCGCCCTCGACCCGTAGTGACCCACGGGTTTACCGATACCACCTGTAGCAGGTACCGTCGGTACCGCACACTTTCCCGCACCACCCACGACCTGCGCGAAGGGGAATCACCCAGATGGCTTCCACCGACTCGATGTCCTTGGCCGACAAGGGCCAGCGACTTGGCCTGCGCCTGATCGCCAAGGCCGGCGGTCTCCCCGGCCTGAAGGACAAGGAGGTGCGCGCCAAGGTCGAGCGGTACCTGTACAAGGGCGCCGTCACCGGGTTCAAGGCCCAGACCGCCGCCGGGCGGGCCTTCGCCGAGCGGCAGGGAGCGGGCGACCCCGCGCGCGTCGCGCCGGCCAAGCCCAGGGCCCTGTTCGACCTCACGCCCAGTGAGGACCAGCGGATGATCCAGGGCGTCGCGCGCGAGCTCGCGGACGAGGTCATCCGGCCGGCGGCGGCGCAGGCGGACGCCGAGCGCACCATCCCCGCCGAGGTCCGCACCGCGGCCGCCGAGATGGGCCTGCACCTCCTCGGTGTCCCCGCCGAGCTCGAGGGCATCGCCGAGGAGCGCTCCGCCGTGACCGGCGCGATCGTGCTGGAGGAGCTCGCCCGCGGGGACATGGGCATCACCACCGCGATCATGGCCCCCGCCGCGGTCGCGACGGCCATCGCCAGCTACGGCGACGCCGACCAGCAGGCCACCTACCTGCCCGAGTTCACCAGCGAGGACCCGCCCACCGCAGCCCTCGCCCTCCACGAGCCGCAGCCGCTGTTCGACCCCTTCGCGTTGCGGACCACCGGTCGGGTCGAGGGCGACGAGATCGTCCTCGACGGCATCAAGGCGATCGTGCCCGGGGCGAGCGCCGCAGACCTCTTCGTCGTCTCCGCGGCGATCGACGGCGAGCCCCGTCTCGTCATCGTCACGCCGGGCACCGAGGGCGTGCAGACGCAGGACGACCCCGCCATGGGTGTCCGCGCCGCCACTACCGCGCGCCTCTTCCTGGAGGGCGTACGCGTCCCGCGGTCCGACCTGCTCGGCACCACCGAGGACCACGCCGATGCCGTGCGCCGGGCGCGTCTGGCGTGGGCCGCGGCCGCCGTCGGCACCTCGCAGGCGGTCCTGGACCACGTGAGCGGGTACGTCAAGGAGCGCAAGGCCTTCGGCGAGCCCATCGGGTACCGCCAGGCAGTCGCTTTCACCGTCTCCGACATCGCCATCGAGCTGGCCGGCCTGCGCCTCGTCGTCTGGAAGGCCGCCGCCCGCCTCGACCGCGGTGAGGACGCCTCCGCCGAGATCGCCCAGGCCCGCAGCCTCGTCAGCCGCCACGCCACGTGGATCGGCTCGAGCGGCGTGCAGCTGCTCGGCGGCCACGGCTTCGTCAAGGAGTTCGACAACGAGCGCTGGTACCGCGACCTGCGGGGCGCCGGGGTCCTCGAGGGCACGCTGCTCGTCTGAGCGCGCCCCCCTTCCTCATCCCGACCTGACACGAAGGACACGATCATGATCGACCTCGAGGTTCCGAAGAAGTTCCGCCCCCTCGTCGCCCAGGCGCGCGGCATGGCCGAGGAGGTCTTCTGGCCCATCTCGCGCAAGTACGACCGAGCGGAGCACGAGTACCCCGCCGAGCTCGACCTCGTCTCGGCCGTCATCGACGGCATGGCCGACGGTGGCGCCGGCCAGGGGGCCGGTGCGTCCTCCTCGACCCGCGCCGAGGACGGCGGTGCCCAGGAGGGCGACGTCGCAGCCGTCGGCTCCGGGCGCAGGGCCGGCACGCGTGAGGACTCCGCCAACCGCAACGGCTCCAACATCTCCTCCGTCCTGTCCATCCTGGAGACCTGCCGCGGCGACGTCGGCCTGACGCTGTCGATCCCGCGCCAGGGCCTCGGCAACGCTGCCATCGCGGCCGTCGCCAACGACGAGCAGAAGGCGCGCTACGCGGGCAAGTGGGCCGCCATGGCGATCACCGAGCCCGACGTCGGCTCCGACTCCGGCGCCATCCGCACCACGGCGGTCAAGGACGGCGACGAGTACGTCCTCAACGGCGAGAAGATCTTCGTCACCTCCGGCGAGCGCGCCGAGCTGGTCGTCGTGTGGGCGACGCTCGACCGCAGCCTCGGCAAGACGGCGATCAAGTCCTTCGTCGTCAGCCGGGAGAACCCCGGGCTGCAGCTCGTGCGTCTCGAGCACAAGCTCGGCATCCGGGCCTCCGACACCGCGGCCTTCGTCCTCGACGACTGCCGGGTGCCCGCCGAGGACCTGCTCGGCGACCCGGAGATCAGGATCGAGGGCGGCTTCGGCGGCGCGATGCAGACCTTCGACAACACCCGGCCGCTCGTCGCGGCGATGGCCCTGGGCCTGACCCGCGCCTCGCTCGACCGGACCACCGAGCTCCTCCGGGAGGCCGGCGTCGCGGTCGACTGGGACCGCCCGGGCAACGTCCAGTCCGCTGCGGCCGCGAATCTCATCGAGATGGAGGCCGACTACCAGAGCGCCTACCTGCTGACGCTGCGTGCGGCCTGGATGGCGGACAACGGCAAGCCGAACTCCATGGAGGCCTCCATGGCGAAGGCCAAGGCGGGCCGCACCTGCGTCGACGTCGCGCTCGCGTGCGTCGAGCTGGCGGGCGCCACCGGGTACGCCGAGACCGAGCTGCTCGAGAAGTGGGCCCGCGACTGCAAGATCCTCGACATCTTCGAGGGGACGCAGCAGATCCAGCTGCTCGTCGTCGCCCGGCGCATCCTCGGGTACTCGAGCAAGGAGCTCAAGTAGTCCGAGGCCGCGCCGCGCCTAGGATGCGGACGTGGTGGTCATCGCGGTGTGCAGTCTCAAGGGCGGGGTCGGCAAGACGTCCGTGACCCTCGGGATGACCTCGGCCGCCCGTGAGGCCGGGCTGCGCACCCTCGTCGTCGACCTCGACCCGCAGGGGGACTCGACGGCCGGGCTCGACATCGAGGACGAGGTCACCTCGAGCAGCGCCCTGGTCATCGAGGAGCCGCGCCGTCGCAACCTGCGCGCCGCCACCCGGCGCAGTCACTGGAGCGAGGGCGCGGCGGCGCCGATCGACGTGGTCGTCGGCGGCCTGGACCTGGCCCGGCTCGACCGGACCGACCTCTCCAGCCGTGGGCTGACCTCCCTTCGCACCGTGCTCGACAAGGTCGACGACGAGTACGACCTCGTCATCGTCGACTGCCCCCCGTCGCTGGGTGGCCTGACGCGCATCGGCCTCGCCGCGGCCGACCGAGCCGTGATCGTCACCGAGCCCGGTGTCTTCGCGATCGCGGCCGCCGACCGGGCCCTGCGGGCCGTGCACGAGGTGCGCACCTCCCTCGCGCCGCGGCTGCAGCCGCTCGGCATCGTCATCAACCGCGTGCGCGCGCACATCGGCGAGCACCAGTACCGCGTCGAGGAGCTGACCTCGCTCTTCGGTCCTCTCGTGCTCTCCCAGCACATCCCCGAGCGCACGTCCGTGCAGCGCGCCCAGGGCGCCTACGCCCCGATCCACGCCTTCCGCGGCTCCGGGGCGCGTGAGGTCGCGGGGCTCTTCGACGGGATCCTGGCGCACGCCCTGCGTGCCGCTCGCCGCACCGCCGGGCGGTAGGTCGAGAAGGGACGCTGCTTCGGCCCCATCGGTGTGACTCGCGTCATATCGTGGCCTGCATGCCCGGCTGACGTCCGGGACCAAACTCTGGGAGGAAATTCATGCGACACACACGCATGGTCTCGGCCCTGGGCGCCTGCGCGCTCGGGCTGACCGGATTGGCGGCGACCACCACTGCCGCCGCTGCGCCCACCGTGGACAGTGGAGTGAGCTCGACCACGGGCCCCGCCAAGCACTACGTGGTCCTGGCGGACCGCGGCGGCAGCGCCAAGGCGCTCGCCGCCCGTCTCAAGGCGAAGGGAGCGAAGATCACCTCGGTCAACGAAGCCGTCGGCATGGTCACGCTCACCTCGACCGACACCCGGTTCGCGGCCAAGGCCCGTGGCATGAGCGGTGTCTTCGGCGCCGCGGACGAGGGCGTCGTCGGTCGCTCACCGCAGCCGAAGAAGAAGGACGGTGTCGAGCGCCCCGACCGGGTCAAGGCCAAGGGTGGGGCTACCAAGGCCGACGCCAAGGGCGGCCCGGACCCGCTCGACGACAAGCTGTGGGGCATGGACATGATCCAGGCGCCGCAGGCGCAGGCGATCGAGTCCGGCGACAACCGCGTCAAGGTCGGCATCATCGACACCGGCGTCGACGCGAGCCACCCGGACATCGCGCCGAACTTCGACCACAAGCTCTCGCGCAACTTCACCACAGACATGCCCGACGTCGACGGTCCCTGCGAGGTCGAGTCCTGTGTCGACCCGGCCGACGTCGACAACGGTGGCCACGGCACGCACGTCGCCGGCACCGTCGCGGCCGCGAAGAACGGCATCGGCGTCTCGGGCGTCGCCCCCGACGTCTCGATCGTCAACGCGCGTGCCGGCCAGGACTCGGGCTACTTCTTCGTCGGCCCGACCGTCAACGCCCTCACCTACTCGGCCGACGCAGGGCTCGACGTGGTCAACATGAGCTTCTACGTCGACCCGTGGGCGTACAACTGCGTGGGCGGTGCCCCGGAGGACACGCCGGAGGAGGCCGCCGAGCAGGACATGATCATCGAGTCGATGTCCCGGGCCCTGCGGTACGCGCACTCCAAGGACGTCACGATGGTCGGTGCCCTCGGCAACTCCGCGGAGGACCTGGCCAATGTCACCTTCGACGACTCCAGCCCCGACTACCCGGAGGGTGCCGCCCACCCGCGGACCATCGACAACGCGAGCTGCTACGACCTGCCGGTCGAGGGGCCCGAGGTCATCGGTGTCTCGGCCGTGGGCCCGTCGGAGCGCAAGTCCTACTACTCGAACTACACGACGGACCTGCAGTCCGGCGAGATCGAGGTCAGCGCCCCCGGTGGTGACTCCCGCGAGTACTTCGGGACCCCGGACTACCGCAGCCCGGCCAACCTGATCCTCTCCTCCGTCCCGGAGAACGTCGTGAAGTCCGAGGGCTCGGTCGACGAGGACGGCAACATCACGGAGTTCGGTGAGGGCTACGTCTTCAAGGACTGCGGCACGGTCAAGGGCAAGGAGGCCTGCGGGTACTACGAGTACTACCAGGGCACCTCGATGGCCTCACCGCACGCCGCGGGCGTCTCGGCGCTCATCGTCAGCCGCTACGGCAAGGTCGAGGGCAAGGAGGGCTTCGGTCTCGACGCGGACACCACCCGCGACATCCTGATGGGCTCGGCCCGCAACAAGGCCTGCCCGGAGCCGCGCACCTTCGTCTACCCGGGTCTGCCCGCCGCCTACACGGCGGAGTGCGTCGGTGACGAGGACTTCAACGGCTTCTACGGCGACGGCATCATCAATGCCTACGCCGCGGTCGCGCCGAAGAAGCGCTGACGCGCCACCACCGCAGGAGGGCCGGTCACCGCGAGGTGTCCGGCCCTTCGTGCGCCAACAGCTCGTACGCCTCGACCATCGCCGGGCCGTACCAGGTGAGCAGTCGGCCGCTGACGAGCCGGGTCGGTACCCGCTCGAAGGCCTCCGGGCCGTCCTCGGGCGTGAAGACGTAGGGCTCGTCGGGCAGGAGGACGAGGTCGACGTCCTCGCGGTCGATGTCCGCGAGCTCGACGTGCGGGTAGCGCTGCGACGGGTCTGCGTCCGGCCCCGCGCAGGCGTTGGTCCAGCCGAGCCTGCTGAGCAGGTCGGTCGTGTAGGTCCGGGGGCCGACGACCATCCACGGGTCGCGCCAGATCGGGACGACCACCCGACCGCGGTCGGCCGGCGGGGGAGCCGACCACACCTCGTCGGCGCGCTCGAGCCAGGCCGGCGCGGCGAGGTCGAGCGCCTCGGTGAAGAGACGGCGCATCGACGTGATCGCCTGCGGCACGGTCTCGATGTCGGTGACCCAGACGGTGGTCCCGCGCTCGCGGAGGCGGCGCACGTCGAGCTCGCGGTTCTCCTCCTTGTTGGCCACGACGAGGTCGGGGGAGAGCCCGGCGATCGCACGCAGGTCGGGGTTCTTCGTCCCGCGCACCCGCGCGACCGCGAGGTCGGTGGGGTACGTGCACCAGTCCGTCGCCCCGACGAGGCGCTCCGGGCAGGTCGCGGCGATCGCCTCGGTGAGGCTCGGCACGAGCGAGACGACCCGCTGCAGGGGCGAAGGGAGGTCGACCGGGGCGTCCAGGTCGTCGCGAGCGGTCATCGCCCCGCCAGGGCGAGGGCGAGCAGCTCGCTGAGCGCCATCGCCGAGATCGCCAGGGCCAGCGCGAAGGGGGCCCGGCCGTCACGTCGTCGGGAGGGCTCGACCGGCGCGGCGGCGTACCGCCGCCGGCCGAGCACGAAGGCTGCGCCCGCCAGCCCCAGGGTGGCGAGCATGATGACGAGCGCCGCGGGGCCGAGCTGACCGGAGGTGTGCCGGGCGATGATCGCCGCGCCGGCGGCGGCCGCGAGGGCGGTCCGCTGCCAGGCCAGCGCGGTGCGCTCCGGCTGGGCGCCGTGCGGCGCCGACCGCGCGAGCTCGCTCATCCCCGGCTCACCTCCCCGCCACGACGACGGTGAGCACGGCCGCCGCCACGAGGATGACGCCCGTGACGACGGCGGCCGCCACGCCGAGGGAGGGCAGGGGCTCGGCGCGGCGCATGGCGCGCTCGGCCATCGCCCACCGGAGGAAGGCCAGGACCGGGCAGAGCGCGCCGAGGACGAGCAGCATCGCCGCCAGCCCGCGCGTGATCGCCTCGGGCGCCCCGAGGTCGAGCACGTCGACGGCCACCCCCGCGGCGAGCAGCGCGAGCGTCGTGCGCAGCCATGCGAGGAAGGTCCGCTCGTTGGCGAGGGAGAAGCGGTAGTCCGGTTCCTCCCCTTCGCCGTACACCTGCGACGGCCAGCGATCAGTGCTCACACGTTGCGACGGTACTGCCCGCCGACCTCGAAGAAGGCGTCGGTCACCTGCTGCAGGCTGCACACGCGCGCGGCGTCCATCAGGACGTCGAAGACGTTGGCATCGGTGGTCGCCGCCTCCTTGAGGCGGGCGATCGCCTGCTCGGCCTCCTCGCGGTGCGTCTCCTGGTACGCGCGTACGCGCTGCAGCTGCGAGACCTTCTCGGACTCGGTGGCGCGGGCGAGCTCGATCTCGTCGGCCTCCCCCTTCGACCCGTCCTCGCGGAGGAAGGTGTTGACGCCGATGATCGGCAGCGTGCCGTCGTGCTTGCGGTGCTCGTAGAGCATCGACTCGTCCTGGATCCTGCCCCGCTGGTACCCGGTCTCCATGGCGCCGAGGACGCCACCGCGGTCGCTGATCCGGTCGAACTCGACGAGCACGGCCTCCTCGACGAGGTCGGTGAGCTCGTCCATGAGGTAGCTGCCCTGGAGGGGGTTCTCGTTGAAGGAGACGCCCCACTCGCGGCTGATGATCAGCTGGATCGCGAGCGCCCGGCGCACCGACTCCGTCGACGGGGTGGTGACGGCCTCGTCGTAGGCGTTGGTGTGCAGGCTGTTGGCGTTGTCGTAGAGCGCGTTGAGCGCCTGCAGCGTCGTGCGGATGTCGTTGAAGTCCATCTCCTGCGCGTGCAGCGACCGGCCGGAGGTCTGGATGTGGTACTTCAGCTTCTGGCTGCGCTCGTTGGCCCCGTACTTCTCCTTCATCGCCACGGCCCAGATGCGGCGGGCGACCCGGCCGAGGACCGCGTACTCCGGGTCCATGCCGGAGGAGAAGAAGAAGGACAGGTTGGGCGCGAAGTCGTTGATGTCCATGCCGCGCGCGAGGTAGGTCTCGACGTAGGTGAACCCGTTCGCGAGGGTGAAGGCGAGCTGGCTGATGGGGTTCGCCCCGGCCTCGGCGATGTGGTACCCGGAGATCGAGACCGAGTAGAAGTTGCGCACCTGCTGCTCGATGAACCACTCCTGGATGTCGGCCATCATCCGCAGCGAGAACTCGGTGGAGAAGAGGCAGGTGTTCTGCCCCTGGTCCTCCTTGAGGATGTCCGCCTGGACGGTGCCGCGGACGTTGTGCAGCGCGTGGGCGCGCAGCTCCTCGGCCTCGGCGGCGGAGGGCTCGCGGCCCTCGCGCTCGCGGAAGGCGTCGACCTGCTGGTCGATCGCGGTGTTGAGGAAGAAGGCGAGGACCGTCGGCGCGGGGCCGTTGATGGTCATCGACACGCTCGTCGAGGGGGAGAGCAGGTCGAAGCCCGAATACAGCGCCTTCATGTCCTCGAGGGTCGCGACGGAGACGCCGGAGGTGCCGACCTTGCCGTAGATGTCCGGGCGCTCGCCGGGGTCGCGACCGTAGAGGGTCACGGAGTCGAAGGCAGTCGACAGGCGCGTGGCGGGCTGCCCCTCGGAGAGCAGCTTGAACCGGCGGTTGGTGCGGAAGGGGTCGCCCTCGCCGGCGAACATGCGCGCCGGGTCCTCGTTGTCCCGCTTGAACGGGAAGACGCCGGCGGTGAAGGGGAAGCGGCCGGGGAGGTTCTCCCGGCGCCAGAAGCTCACGAGCTCGCCGTGGTCGGTGGTCCGGGGGAGCGCGACGCGGGAGATCTTGTTGCCCGACAGCGACTCCTTGAAAAGGCGTGTGCGCACAGGCTCTTTTCGTCCCCGGATCGTCACGACCTGCTCGTCGCCCGAGTAGGACTCGACGACGCTCGGCCAGGCCTCGATCTGCTCGCCGATCTCCGCGGGGAGGGTCGTGCGGGCGGCATCGAGCAGCTCGTCGACGCCGTGACCGTCCTTGCCGGCCGCGGTCAGCTCGTCGTCGACGAGCGCGAGCCGCTGCACGCGACGCGCGGTCTCGGCGAGCCGCGCGGTCTCGGCGTGGTACCCACGCACGGTCTCGGCGATCTCGGCGAGGTAGCGCACCCTGGTGGCGGGCACGAGCTGGTCGAAGCGGGTGGAGTACTTCGTCGCGACCGGTGCGAGCTGGCCCTCCTCGACGTGCAGCCCCTTGTCGGTGAGCAGGTCCCGGACGTGGTGGTACAGCGCGGTGACGCCGTCGTCGTTGAAGGTCGCGGCCGAGGTGCCGAAGACCGGCATGTCCTCGGGACGCTGGCCGAAGGCCTCGCGGTTGCGCACGAGCTGGCGCGCGACGTCACGCAGTGCGTCGGCCGCGCCACGGCGCTCGAACTTGTTGATCGCGACCACCTCGGCGAAGTCGAGCATGTCGATCTTCTCCAGCTGGCTGGCCGCGCCGAACTCCGGCGTCATGACGTACATCGGCACGTCGACGAAGGGGATGATCGCGGCGTCGCCCTGCCCGATGCCGGGCGTCTCCACGATGACGAGGTCGTAGCCGGCCGCCTTGATGATGTCGATGACGGTCTGCAGCGAGTCGGGGACCTCGCGGTCGCCGCGGGTGGCGAGCGAGCGGAAGAACACGGGGGAGGCGCCGGACGTGGACTCGCCGAGGGAGTTCATCCGGATCCGGTCGCCGAGGAGGGCACCGCCGCCCTTGCGGCGGGTCGGGTCGACCGCGATGACGGCGATGCGCAGCTTGTCCTGCTGGTCGACGCGGAAGCGGCGGACGAGCTCGTCGGTGAGCGAGGACTTGCCCGAGCCGCCGGTGCCGGTGAGACCGAGGACGGGGGCGGAGGATCGACGTGCCGCCTCCGCGATGCCGCCGAGGAAGGCCTCGTCGAGGTGGCCGAGCTCGGCGCCGGAGATGGCGCGGGCGACGGCGGCGCGCTCGCCGGCGAGGACCGGCTCGAGGGCGACGGGGCCCTCCTCCCACACGTCGGTGTCGCAGTCCCGGATGAGCGTGTTGATCATGCCGGGCAGGCCGAGCCGCTGGCCGTCCTCGGGGGAGAAGATGCGCACACCCGCCTCGCGCAACCGGTCGATCTCCTCGGGGACGATGACGCCGCCACCGCCGCCGAAGACCTTGACGTGACCCGCGCCCTGCTCGCGCAGCAGCTGCGTCAGGTACTCGAAGTACTCGACGTGCCCGCCCTGGTAGGACGAGACGGCGACGCCCTGGACGTCCTCGTCGATCGCCGCGTCGACGACCTCCTGGACGGAGCGGTTGTGACCGAGGTGGACGACCTCCGCCCCCTGGCTCTGCATGATCCGTCGCATGATGTTGATCGATGCGTCGTGCCCGTCGAAGAGCGCGGACGCGGTCACGAAACGGACCGGGTGGGTCGGGGAGTGCAGCTCGGGCGTGGCAGGCGCAGCCATCGGTGAGTCCTCGTCGTCGGGGAGCCGGTACGGACAAATACTAGGACATCCAAGTAAATGCCGAAACCCCCGCCCTCGCTCCCTGAGGAGCTTGCGCAGGCGGTCTGCCCCTCGCTCCCTGAGGAGCTCGCGCTCGCGGGCTTCCCCTCGCTCCCTGAGGAGCTTGCGCAGGCGGTCTGCCCCTCGCTCCCTGAGGAGCTTGCGCAGGCGGTCTGCCCCTCGCTCCCTGAGGAGCTTGCGCAGCAAGCGTCGCGAAGGGTCACTCCACGGTGTCGCCGTGCGCCGCGCGAAGGGAGCCGAGCAGCGCGGTCGCAGAACGCACCTCGTCCGCCGCGAGCCCCGGCGAGCGGAACACGCACGCGTTGAGGTCGGCGGTCGCGGCCTCGACGCGCTCCTCGCCGGCGCGGGTGAGCGAGGCGAGGACGACCCGTCGGTCGGTCTCGCGGCGCAGCCGCTCGACGAGCCCGTGCGCCTCGAGCCGCGCCACGGCACTCGTCACGCTCGTCGCATGCACCTGGAGGAGCGAGCCGAGGCGACTCATCGGCATGGACCGACGTCGGCTGAAGGCGAGCAGTCGCAGGATCTCGTACCGGGCGAAGCTCAGCTCGTGCGGGCGCAGGGCGGTCTCGATGCGCTCGACGAGCAGCTGGTTGGCCCGGGTGATCGAGGTGATCAGGGCCATGCCGTCGGCGGCGTCGTCCCACCCGTGGGCGACCCACTGGTCGTGGGCCGCGGCGATGGGGTCCCGGTCGGTCATGCAGGAGATCCTAGGACGTCCATGCAACCTCAGGAGGCCAGCCACCAGCCGAGGGAGACGAGGGCCAGGCCGAGGGCGAGGTTGAGGACGACGTCGGCGACCGCGTGGCGGGGGCGCCCGGAGCGGGCCGCCGAGGCGACCTCGACCGCGTGCGTGGCGAAGGTCGTGAAGGCCCCGCAGAACCCGATCCCCGCGAGAGGGAGCAACCAGCCGGAGGAGCCGCCGGAGGCATGCCCGGCGACGAGCCCGAGCAGGAGCGAACCGGTGGCGTTGACCGCGAGCACGCCTCCCGCGGGCGTCGCACCCCGGGCGCGAAGGGAGGTCATCACCAGGTGTCGGGACGCGGCCCCGAGGGCCGCGCCGAGCGCGACGAGCAGCGCGGTCACAGCTCCTCCTGGTCGATCGCGGTGTCGTCGACGAGCGGCGGTGTGTGCCAGAGCCGCTCGCCGATGACGAGCCCGGCGAGCGCCGCACCGACACCGAGCCCGAGGGTGAGCGCGAGGTAGCCGAGCAGGCCGCCGAGACCGTCGGTCGCGAGTGCGTGCCCGTCGAGCGCCAACGTCGAGTAAGTCGTCCAGCCGCCGAGCAGCCCGACGGCGACGAAGGGCCGCACGAGCGGGTGCCGCTGCGCCGCACCGAGCCACGCGACGAGCAGGCCGAGCGTGAGGGCGCCGGTGAGGTTGACGACCACCGTGCCCCACGGGGCTCCGGCCGCCGAGGAGACCGCCCAGCGCCCGAGCGAGCCGAGGACGCCGCCCGCGGCGACGGCGAGGAGGGTCCACCCTTCCCCCGGGGCCCGGCTCATGCCCGCTGGGTCTCGAGGAACTCCGCGATACGTCCGATCGCCTCGGTGAGGACGTCCTCGTCGGGCAGGGTCACCAGACGGAAGTGGTCGGTGTCCGGCCAGTTGAAGCCGGTGCCGTGGGTGACGAGGATCTTCTTGGCGCGCAGCAGCTCGATGACGAAGGCCTCGTCGTCGTCGATCCGGTAGACCTCCGGGTCGAGCCTCGGGAAGCAGTAGAGCGCGCCCCTCGGCTCGACGCAGCTGACGCCCGGGATCTCGTTGAGCAGGCGCGAGGCGAGCTTGATCTGGTCGTGGTACCGACCGCCGGGGACGATCAGCTCGTTGATCGACTGGTACCCGCCGAGCGCCGTCTGGATCGCGTGTTGGGCCGGCACGTTCGCGCACATCCGCATGTTGGCCAGGAGGGTGAGACCCTCCAGGAAGTCCGCCGCCAGGTGCTTCGGCCCCGAGATCATCACCCAGCCGGCGCGGTACCCGCAGACCCGGTAGGCCTTGGACAGGCCGGAGAAGGTCAGGCACAGCACGTCGTCGTCGGCGTACTCGGCGGCGTGGTGGTGGACGGCGTCGTCGAAGATGATCTTCTCGTAGATCTCGTCGGCCATGACGACGAGATCATGACGCCGCGCGATGTCGACGAGCCCGCGGACGATCTCCGGCGAGTAGACCGCACCCGTCGGGTTGTTGGGGTTGATGATGACGAGCGCGTGGGTGTTGTCGGTGATCTTGGACTCGATGTCCGCCAGGTCGGGGTTCCACCCGTTGCCCTCGTCGCACCGGTAGTGCACGGGCGTGCCGCCGGCGAGCGAGACGGCGCCGGTCCACAGCGGGTAGTCCGGTGCCGGGATGAGGATCTCGTTGCCGTTGTCGACGAAGGCCTGCAGCACCATCGAGATCAGCTCGGACACGCCGTTGCCGATGTAGACGTCCTCGACGGTCGTCTCCCGCAGCCCGCGCGACTGGTAGTACTGCGCCACCGCGGTGCGGGCCGAGTAGATCCCCTTGCTGTCGACGTAGCCCTGCGAGCCGGGCAGGTGCCGGGTCATGTCGGCGACGATCGCCTCGGGGGCCTCGAAGCCGAAGGGGGCGGTGTTGCCGATGTTGAGCTTGAGGATCTTGTGGCCCTCGGCCTCGAGGCGCTGGGCCTCGACGAGGATGGGGCCGCGCACGTCGTAACGCACGTCCTTCAGCTTGCGGCTCTGGCGGATCTGGCGCATGGCGTCAGTCTCTCAGGGAGAGGGGCCGATGCCCGGCAACGACCGGCCGACGGACCCGGCGGGCTACATCCCCGTCGTCGAGCGGGGGTAGGGGATCTGCGGGTCCGTGACGATGTTGACGAGGTACGGCACGCCGGCGGCGAAGGCCCGGTCGAGGGCCGGCCCGATCTGCGCCGGGTCCGTGACGAGCTCACCGGCACCGCCGAGCGCCGTGACCACCTGGTCGTAGCGGGTCCGGGGGGCGAGGTCGGTGGCGACGTCGTAGCCGTAGAGCATCTGCATCGGCTGCTTCTCCAGCCCCCACGCGCTGTTGTTGCCCATGACGATGACGACCGGGAGGTCGTGCCGCACGAGCGTGTCGACGTCCATGAGCGACAGGCCGGAGGCCCCGTCGCCGAGGAGCAGCACGACCTGGGACGAAGGGCGGGCCACCCGGGCCGCGATCGCCGCACCGAGGCCGGCGCCGAGGCAGCCGAAGGGGCCGGGGTCCAGCCACCCGCCCGGACGTTGCGGCTCGACGAACCGCCCGGCCCAGGAGACGAAGTCGCCGCCGTCGCCGATGACGACCGCGTCCTCCGCGAGGCGGGGGAGCAGCTCCCCGTAGATGCGGGCCGGGTGCGCGGGCGAGACCGCGCTCGTCAGCAGCTCCCGGTCCCGGCTCGCGCGGCCGGCGGCCTCCTCGGCGAGCCGGTCCGTCCAGGCCGTCCAGTCCGCGTGGCCGCGTGCCGTGACCGCGGCGAGCAGGGCGTCGAGGACGAGCGTGAGGTCACCGGAGGCGCTCGCCGCCGGCTCCGCGTGCGAGCTGACCTGCCCGAGGGAGTCGGCGATGTGCACGACCTGCGCGTCCGCTCCTCCGAGGCCGCCGAACTGCCCGTAGGCGAGCCGGAAGTCGAGCGGTGTGCCGACGACGACCGCGAGGTCGCACTCGCCGACAGCGGTCCTGCGCGCCCTGCCGACGAGCAGCGGGTGCCCGCCGGGGAGGATGCCACGGCCCATGCCGTTGGTCAGGGTCGGCAGGCCGAGCTCCTCGACGAGGCGCAGCGCCGACTCCTCCGCGCCGTCGCTCCACACGTCGGTGCCGAGGACGAGCAGCGGACGTTCGGCGCGGGCCACGAGCCCGGCGACGGCGTCGACGTCACCGCTCGTCGGCTGCTGGGGCAGGGGCGCGCTCGCCTCGACCGGCGCCCCCTCGGCGTCGCCGAAGAGCTCGTCCATCGGGATGTCGAGGAAGACCGGGCCCCGGTGCGGCGCCGCCGCGAGGTGTAAGGCCTCGTCGACCTCGTCGGCGATCTCGTCGACCGAGCCGACCGTCGCCGCGCGCTTGGTGACCGGCCCGAGCAGGCGGGGGTGGTCGAGCTCCTGGAGCGCCCCCCTTCCCCACGAGAAGGATGCCGCCCGGCCGCCGAGGACGACGAGGGGGGAGCCCGAGAAGTGCGCCTGGGTGATGGCGCTGATCCCGTTGGTGACGCCGGGGCCGGCGGTGAGCACTGCCAGGCCGGGTGTGCGGGTCAGCTTGCCCATCGCCTCGGCCGCGAAGACCGCGGTCTGCTCGTGGCGCACGTCGAGCAGGCGCATCGGCGGCTCGGCGCGGACCGCGCCGTCGTAGAGCGGGAACACGTGGGCGCCCGTGAGCGTGAACATCGTGCTCACCCCGTGCGCCGCCGCGGCGGAGACGGCGCACGCGCCGCCGCTGACCTCGTCGAAGTGCTCCATGCGCCCCTAGGTTACTCTTCGGTAGGTCCGTAGGGTGGCGGGGTGAGCACCGACCCTTCGCACACCGTGTGGGACGACGAGGAGGCCGCCCGGGAGGCGGCCATCGCCGAGGAGCACCTCGCCGAGGACGAAGGGGAGGCCCCTCCCGTCGACGACGCGGACTGAGCGCCGACCGGGACTGTCCAGTGAGACGAGACGCCGTCTCACCTCGTGGCCTGTGATCATCGTCCCCATCCCAGACCCACGGGTGGCGTGGGGGCCTGTCGTAGGTTGCCCACCAACCACACCCACACCCCTGACCAGGAGTGACGATGCGACTTGGCGTGCCCAAGGAGTCGAAGCGCGGAGAAACCCGCGTCGCGGCGACCCCCAGAACGGTCGAGCAGCTGATCAAGCTCGGATACGACGTCGTCGTCGAGCCCGGTGCCGGTGAGGCCTCCGCCTACCCGGACCAGGCCTACCTCGACGCCGGAGCCACCCTCGAGCCCGCCGAGCAGGTGTGGGCCAGCGACGTCGTCGCCAAGATCAACGCGCCCTCCGACGAAGAGGTGCCGCGCCTGCGGTCCGGGGCGATCCTCGCCTCCCTGCTCGCGCCGGCGCTCAACCCCGACAAGGTCGAGGCGCTGCGCGCCCAGGGCGTCACCGCGCTGGCGATGGACGCCGTGCCGCGCATCTCGCGCGCGCAGTCGCTCGACGTGCTCTCCTCGATGGCCAACATCGCGGGCTACCGCGCGGTCGTCGAGTCCGCGCACGAGTTCGGTGGCCTCTTCACCGGACAGGTGACGGCCGCGGGCAAGGTCCCGCCGGCCAAGGTCCTCGTCTGCGGGGCCGGCGTCGCCGGCCTGGCGGCGATCGGTGCCGCCGGTTCGCTCGGTGCGATCGTGCGCGCCTTCGACGTGCGCCCCGAGGTCGCCGAGCAGGTCGAGTCGATGGGCGCCGAGTTCCTCCGGATCGACGTCCAGCAGGAGGTCTCGAGCGACGGCTACGCCAAGGAGACCGGCGAGGACTTCAACCGCAAGGCCGCCGAGCTGTACGCGGAGCAGGCCAAGGACGTCGACATCATCATCACGACGGCCCTCATCCCCGGCCGGCCGGCGCCGCGCCTCATCACCGAGGAGATGGTCGCCTCGATGAAGCCGGGCTCGGTCATCATCGACATGGCGGCCGGCTCCGGCGGCAACGTCGCCGGGTCCGTCGCGGACGAGCGTGTCGTCACCGAGGGCGGCGTGCGGATCATCGGCTACACCGACCTCGCGGGCCGCCTGCCCACGCAGGCCAGCCAGCTCTTCGGCACCAACATCGTCAACCTGCTCAAGCTGCTGACCCCGGACAAGGACGGTCGGCCCGTCCTCGACATGGAGGACACCGTCGTGCGCGGCATGACGGTCACCCGGGCCGAGGAGACCCTCTGGCCGCCGCCGCCCGTGCAGGTCTCCGCGGCTCAGAGCGCCCCGGCCGCCGCGGCACAGGTCGAGCCCGAGCCCGCGAAGCCCGTCGACCCCAACCGCAAGTTCTGGCTCATCGGCGGGGCAGCGGTGGTCTTCCTCGTCCTCGCCGCCTTCATGCCGGCCGCCTTCCTGTCGCACTTCATCGTCTTCGCGCTCGCGGTCGTCATCGGCTTCTACGTCATCGGGCACGTGCACCACGCGCTGCACACGCCGCTGATGTCGGTGACCAACGCGATCTCCGGGATCATCGTCGTCGGGGCCCTGTTGCAGGTCACCTCGTCGAACCTGACGATCCAGGTCGTCGCAGCCGCCGCCATCTTCTTCGCCAGCATCAACGTCTTCGGTGGCTTCACCGTGACGAACCGGATGCTCAACATGTTCCGGAAGGGCTGAGTCGTGCTGTCCACCGTCGTCACCGCCGCCTACATCGTCGCGGCGCTCCTCTTCATCCTGTCCCTGGCCGGCCTGAGCAGGCACGAGTCGGCCAAGCACGGCAACTGGTTCGGCGTGGCCGGCATGGCCATCGCCCTCCTCGCCACCATCGCCCTCGTCATCGACGGGGTCTACGGCGACGGCGAGGCCACCGACGCCGGCAAGTGGGGCCTGGGCGTCCTCGTCGTCACGATGGCCCTCGGCGGGCTCATCGGTGTGCGCATCGCCCGCCGGGTCGAGATGACCGGCATGCCCGAGCTCATCGCGATGATGCACTCCTTCGTCGGCCTGGCCGCCGTGCTCGTCGGCTACAACACCTTCTTCGCGTCGCACGGTGACGGCGCCGAGGCGGTCGCCGAGCACAAGCGGCTCGAGGCGATCGACATGGTCGGCATCCACAACGGCGAGGTCTTCGTCGGCGTCTTCATCGGCGCAGTGACCTTCACCGGATCGATCGTCGCCTACCTCAAGCTCAGCGCGAAGATGAAGTCCTCGCCGCTCGTGCTCCCCGCGCGACACTGGCTCAACCTGCTCGCCGTGCTCGTCTCCGTCGCCCTGTGCGTCTGGTTCGTCGTCTCCCCTTCGCTCCTGCCGCTCGCGATCATGACGGTCATCGCGCTGCTCTTCGGCTGGCACCTCGTCGCCTCCATCGGCGGCGGCGACATGCCGGTCGTCGTCTCGATGCTCAACAGCTACTCGGGCTGGGCCGCGGCCGCCGCGGGCTTCATGCTCTCCAACGACCTGCTCATCGTCACCGGTGCGCTCGTCGGCTCCTCCGGTGCCTTCCTGAGCTACATCATGTGCAAGGCGATGAACCGCTCCTTCGTCTCCGTCATCGCCGGTGGCTTCGGCTCCGACGGCCAGGTCACGGGCGAGGACAAGGACTACGGCGAGCACCGCGAGATCCAGGCCGATGCCGTCGCCGAGCTGCTCCTCGAGGCCTCGTCGGTGGTCATCGCCCCGGGCTACGGCATGGCCGTCGCGCAGGCGCAGTACCCGGTCGCCGACCTCACCGCCCAACTGCGGGCGAAGGGGGTGGACGTCCGGTTCGGCATCCACCCGGTCGCCGGCCGCCTCCCGGGCCACATGAACGTCCTCCTCGCCGAGGCGAAGGTGCCCTACGACGTCGTGCTCGAGATGGACGAGATCAACGACGACTTCCCGGAGACGGACGTCGTCCTGGTCATCGGCGCCAACGACACGGTCAACCCGGCCGCGGCCGAGGACCCGACGAGCCCGATCGCCGGCATGCCGGTGCTCGAGGTGTGGAACGCCAAGGACGTCATCGTCTTCAAGCGCTCGATGGCCACGGGGTACGCGGGCGTCCAGAACCCGCTGTTCTTCCGGGACAACACCCAGATGCTCTTCGGCGACGCCAAGGACCGGGTGAGCGACATCCTCAAGGCCCTCTGAGGTCCTCCGGGCCACCGCACCACCGCACCACAGCACCACCGCACCACCGCGAAGGGCGGCGCTCACCTCATGGGGTGGGCGCCGCCCTTCGTCGTCCCCGGACCCCGCATTCCCCTAGGGCAATGCGCACCTGAACCTGCATTCCCCTAGGGCAATGCAGAGGTGCGTGGGCGCGTGGCGGGTGGAGCCGCCCGCTCGCCGCAGCCAGCCTCGTCAGCGCCGTCGTCTCCGGGGCCGCGCTCGTGTGGCTGCTCCTCACCGAGCAGCTGCTGACGGACCTGCCGCGAGAGCTCGAAGCGACCTTCGGCTGGGACGCGGGCTGGAGCCTCTCGATCCCGGCGGTGGCGGTCGGCATCGTCGTCATCACCGGCTGGGAGGCGTTCACGGCGGTGCGCCGCATGCGCGACACCGGCCGCGTCGAGCCGGTCGGCGCCCGCACCGACGGTCAGTAGGCGTCGGGGTCGTACGGGGGGAGCTCTCCGGTGTCGGCGTCGTGCTCACGGTGCTCGAGGTCGCGGCTGCGGTAGATGGAGCTGTCGAGGCGGGGCGGGGGCCCGTAGACCGCCGGGTCGGGCACCGGACCGCCCCCGACGTACACGCCGTCGACGATCCCCAGGCGCGTCGCGTAGTCCGCCGAGGTCTCCCAGGCCGGCTCGTCGTCGCGGGGGGCGCCCCCTTCGTCATCGTCGTCGATCGGACCCATGCCGAAGACCACCGAGCAGATCGCCCGGTAGTTGTCGTCCGGGTCGGGCACGAAGCGGATGCTCGAGAGGGCCTGGTCCTGCCCGGCGCTCTCGAGGACGAAGGTGCCGTATCCGAGGATGCGGCCGAGCAGCGGGCGCTCGTAGCCCATGTCGGTGACCTTCTTGAGCGGCATCATCGAGACCTTGTGGTTGATCCAGCCCTCGAAGAGCACGATCCGCTTGTCGGTCGCGACGACCCGCGTGTGGCGCCACTCGATCCACTGCCACGCGGCCCAGGCCACCACGCCGAACCACAGCAGCCACACGTAGCCGAGGATGCCGGCGTCGGCGTCGCTCACCGAGATGTCGAGCCAGAGACAGAGCGCGAGCGAGGCGAGCACGGCCACGGCGGGCTTGAGCAGGACGATGCGGTGGTGCCGGATCTCGGCCACCGGGGTCTCGCCGGGGAGGAGGTACTTGCGCAGCCCTCGGTGGGCGACCTCCGCGGCCATCGTTACCTCGCGATGAGGGAGTCGAAGAAGCGCCCGATGTTGCGCACGCCGTTGGCGATCACGTCCCAGGCGGAGCCGACGATGTTGGCCGCGTCGCTCGGCGAGGTGAGGATCGCGTAGAGGAGGAAGATCGTGAGCAGCCACAGGACGATCTTCTTGATCGGCGGCGTGTTCATCTCGCGTGCTCCTCCGTCATCTGCGGGCTGGGGTCGGCCCGAGGCGGGCGTGGGACGGGCTCAAGTGTTGCAGATGTGACGGGTGTGGCGTCCGACATTCCTCCCGGCGCGCCGGAGCCGGCGGACGAAGGGGGATCAGACGACCCCGTAGAGCCGGTCGCCGGCGTCCCCGAGCCCCGGGATGATGTAGCCGTCCTCGTTGAGCCGCTCGTCGACGGCCGCGGTGACGAGCGTGACCGGCACGTCGAGGCTCGCGAGCTGGCCCTCGAGCGCCGCGATGCCCTCGGGGGCGGCCAGCAGGGTGACGGCGGTGATGTCGTCGGCGCCGCGCTCGACGAGGTACTGGATCGACATCGCGAGCGTGCCGCCGGTGGCGAGCATCGGGTCGAGCACGTAGCACTGGCGGCCGGACAGGTCGTCGGGGAGCCGGTTGGCGTAGGTGACCGCCTCCAGCGTCTCCTCGTTGCGCAGCATGCCGAGGAACCCGACCTCGGCCGTCGGCAGCAGGCGCACCATGCCCTCGAGCATCCCGAGGCCGGCGCGCAGGATCGGCACGACGAGCGGCTTGGGCGTCGAGAGCCTGATCCCGGTGGTCGGGGCGACGGGCGTGACGATGTCGAAGGGCTCGACCCGCACCTCGCGCGTGGCCTCGTAGGCCAGGAGGGTGACGAGCTCGTCCGCGAGACGACGGAAGGTCGGGCTGTCGGTGTCCTTGTGCCTCAGGTAGGTCAGCTTGTGGGCGATGAGCGGGTGGTCCGCGACGATGACGCGCATGCCCGTGAAACTACCGTGCGGGAGACTGGGCCCGTGAGTCACGACCCCGCCCGTCCCCAGCGCCCCGCCGAGGAGACGTGGATGGCGCGCGCCCTCGAGCTCGCCGCGCAGGCGGCGGCGGACGGCGACGTCCCCGTGGGCGCGGTCGTCGTCGACGCGGACGGCGTCGTCATCGGGGAGGGGAGGAACACCCGGGAGCGCGACGGCGACCCCACCGGGCACGCGGAGGTCCTCGCGATGCGCGCCGCGGCCGAGGCGAAGGGGGAGTGGCGCCTCACGGGGTGCACGCTCGTCGTGACGCTCGAGCCCTGCCCGATGTGTGCCGGCGCGATCGTGCTCACCCGGCTCCCGCGCGTGGTCCTCGGCGCCTGGGACCCCAAGATGGGCGCGTGCGGGTCGGTGTGGGACATCGTCCGTGACCGTCGCTCGGTCCACCGCGCCGAGGTCGTCGGCGGGGTGCGCGAAGGGGAGGCCGCGCAGCTGCTCGTCGACTTCTTCGAGCGGCGTCGGGAGGACGTTGGCCTGGACGTGGGCTGATGTTCACATCGCTCTGGCACACATGACGAGACCAGATCGTCCTTCCCCGAGGAGCCCCCGTGCGTCCTGTCCGCCTGCTCGCCGCGCCCGCCGTCGTCGCGCTCGTCGCCGCCGCCCCCTTCGCCTCCGCGTCCACCGCGGCGCCCGCCGAGACCGGCTACTCGTTCGCCGTCATCGGTGACGTGCCCTACGGCGCCGACCAGGTCGCCGCCTTCCCGTCGTGGATCGAGCAGATCGACGCCGACCGGCAGGTGCACTTCACCGTGCACGTCGGGGACATCAAGAACGGCTCGAGCCGGTGCGACGATGCCTACCTCGAGGGGATCCGCGACCGCTTCGAGTCCTTCGACCGCCCGCTCGTCTACAGCCCGGGCGACAACGAGTGGACCGACTGCCACCGCGTGAACAACGGCGCCTACGACCCGCTCGAGCGCCTCGGCCTGATCCGCGAGCTCTTCTACCCCGAGGCGGGCCGCACCCTCGGCGAGCAGGAGATGAGGGTGCAGGACGACGCGGCAGCAGGTTTCCCGGAGAACGTCACCTGGCGCAGGGCCGGGGTCTCCATGGCTGCCGTGCACGTGGTCGGGAGCAACAACGGCCTCGAGCCGTGGACCGGCATCGGCAAGACCGAGCCCACCCCGGAGCAGGTCGCGGAGGAGGAGGCCCGCATGGACTCCAGCATCGCGACGATGCGTGCCAGCTTCGACTCCGCGAAGAGGCACCGTGACGGAGCGGTGACGGTCTTCCTCCAGGCCGACATGTTCGACCCCTCGTACCAGCCGACGTGGCACGTGGACGCCTTCACCCCCTTCGTCAGGGCGCTCGCCGAGGAGTCCCGCGACTTCGACGGCAATGTCTACCTCGTCAACGGGGACAGCCACGCATACAACGACGACCGTCCGCTGGCGACCGGGTCCTCGTGGCTCGACGTCTACGGGGTCGACGCACCGGCGGACAACCTCAGGCGCGTCACGGTCGACGGGTCGAACAACAACACCGACTGGCTCAAGACGACGGTGCGCCGCCACGCCGGCGAGACGACGCTGTCGTGGCAGCAGGTGCCCTACGGCTCGTGAGGGTCGGGCCCCGGATTTCGGGCCGTGGGCACGTGCGCTGTATTGTGCTCCGCGGTGGCGTGTCCGAGCGGCCTAAGGAGAACGCCTCGAAAGCGTTTGTCGGTTGACGCCGACCGTGGGTTCAAATCCCACCGCCACCGCTCTAGGCCGAGGCCCTGGAACCCTGACGTGTCAGCGGTTCCGGGGCCTCTGTCATGTCTGCCGTCCCCCGTGCTGGACCCCCATGTCGAACACCAGCCGCGCCGGCACCTGACCGGCCAGCACCTCCTCGAAGTAGTCGTTGACGTCCTCGAGCCGACGGCGCTGGGTCACCACCCGGGTCAGCCCACGGGCGTGGAGGTCGAAGCACGTCGCCAGGTCGTTGCGTGTCCCGACCAGCGATCCGATGACCGAGATCCCCTTGAGCACCGTCTCGAACACCGGCAGCTCGAGCCGGTTGTCAGCCGGCAGCCCCACGATCACGAGTCGGCCCCGGGGGTTGAGTGCGGCGTGGGCGGCGTGCATCGCCGCGGGGGAGGGCACGGTCACCAAGGCGATGTCGACGCCGCCGAGGGCCGCCAGCTCCGACTCCTGGTCACCGCGCGCGTCGACCACGTGGTCGGCGCCGAGCTCTTGGGCGAGCTGCAGCTTGTCGTCATGCACGTCGACCGCGACGGTGCGCGTGCCGAAGATCCGCGCGTACTGCAGGCCGAGGTGGCCCAGGCCGCCGACGCCGACGACCATCGTGGTCTCGCCGGGCTGTGGGTGTGCGACCTTGAGCGCCTTGTACGTCGTCACGCCGGCGCAGGTCAGCGGAGCGGCGTCGATGGGCGCGACCCCGTCCGGCACGGGCACGACGTGGCTCGCCCAGGCGACGGCGTACTCCGCGTAGCTGCCGTCCATGGTGTAGCCCATGTACGACGGGCTGGTGCAGTAGGTCTCCCAGCCGTCGACGCAGTAGCGGCAGTGACCGCACGCGTGGCCCAGCCAGGGCAGCGCGACCCGCTGCCCGACCGGGACCGGCAGGTCTCCCTCGCCGACGGCCTCGACGATCCCGACACCCTCGTGCCCGGGGACGAGGAGCTCCTTGGGCTTGACCGGCCACTCACCGCGCGCGGCGTGGATGTCGGTGTGGCAGAGCCCGCAGGTCTCGATGCGCACGAGCACCTGACCGGGACCGGCCGTCGGGATCGGGACATCGCGGATCTCCAGCGGTGCGCCGAGCGTGGGGACGACAGCAGCCTTCATGGTTTCCTCCTGATGGTTGGACGGGGGTATCCGGTCGGGGACGTCGAGGTGGTCATCGCTGGCGACTTCCGTTCGTGATGGGTCGAGCCGCGCAGCCACAGGACCAGGGGCACGAGGGTCGCTGCAGCGAGGACGACGAAGACCACGACGCCGCCCTGGGTCGCCACGGCGGAGGTCGGATCGGCTCGGTGCCCGAACCACTGGTCGGCCGCCACGCCGATCGCCTCGATCAGCCAGAAGACCAGCCCGGCCCCGGCGAGGAAGAGGCCGGAAGGTCGGCGCTGCCAGAGCAGCACGGCCACGATCGCCAGCGCGGGCAGCCAGACCGCGAGGTCCTGGACGTAGATGGGGTTGGTGGTCAGGCCGGTCCCGTCCAGGAAGCCCGGCGGGTCCTGCCCCAGGTCGGGCACGATGAACCGCAACCAGGCCAGCGCGTTGAGCGCGACCACCGTCAGGATGAACGCGGCGATTCCGCGCGCGGGCAACCGGCTGTCCGGCAGCAGGACCGGGCGGGGGTCGAGCAGCGCGCTGACCAGGGACCACAGCGACAGCCCGAGCAGGGCGACGTAGGCCAGGAACAGCTCGTTGAACGGGGTGGCGTAGACCAGCAGGGTGGCGTTGTAGGTGAGGTAGGCGAGCGACCCGATGAGGACCGCCCGTCCCCGGACCGAGCCCCGGGTCGAGGTCACCATGCCGAGCGCGAGCACGGGGAGCGCCAGCGCGAACATGGTGAGCGCGGTGCCGCGCGCCGATCCGTTCATCACCGCCGTCCCGTTGAGGACCCCGTCCACGAAGAACGTCGGGACGGCCGCGATCACCACCAGCGCGGCCACGGCGGCGCAGAGTCGCTGTGTCCGGCGGCTCACCTCCTCGGTGGACCGTCGGACGTCGTCGGCCGGCGTCATCGCCACGATCCCTCCTCCTCGCCGAGGTCGGCCGAAGGGGGGAGCGCCGGTGTCCACGCCACGACGAGCACGCCCGTCACGAGGTAGACCACCTGCAGGACGTGGAACCCTCGGATCGAGGCGACCTCTCCGACGATCCAGATCACCATGATGGTCCCGGCGAGGATGCTGGCGAGGTGCCAACCGTCGCTGCGCTTGGCCAGGGCGACGGCCGCGACCAGCGAGCTGCCTCCGACGACGGCCAGCAGGATCACGCCCGGGAAGTAGTTGCTGGGGAAGTCGGTGTCCCGGAGCCAGGACGTCTGCTCGGGGATCCAGTCGGTCATCAGCGCGAGCCCCCCGCCCGCGGCCGTGAGGCCGTTGAACAGCAGCAACCCGAGGAGGATCTTGCTCTTGCGGTTCATCGCGCCTCTGCCGCCGGAGTGGGTGGGGGCGATGGCGTCCCCAACCGGTCGGTGATCACGCTATGCAGCGTCGCGGCCTCGGGGGCAGGGCCGAAGGTCCTCGGCACCGCAGGCGGGTGCAGTCGGGGCTTTCGCCCCTGGTCGGTCGTGGCTCCGGGGCGTGTACTGGACGAACGAGCCAGTGCGCGATCGACCAGGAGGTGACGGCGATGCACGCCATCGAGGTGCAAGGTCTGCACAAGCACTACGGGGAGACCCACGCGGTCGACGGGCTGTCGTTCTGCGTCGAACCGGGGGAGGTCTTCGCCCTGGTGGGACCCAACGGTGCGGGCAAGACCACGACCGTGGAGATCCTGGAGGGCCACCGTCGTCGCACCTCCGGCCGGGTCGAGGTGCTGGGCTTCGACCCCGAGACCGGCGGTCGCGACTACCGGGAGCGGATCGGCATCGTGCTGCAGGACGCAGGGGTCGATGAGGACTTCACGCCACGCGAGCTCGTGAGGCTGTACTCCGGCATGTATCCGCGTCAGCTGCCGGTCGACGGGGTGATCGACCTGGTCGGTCTCACCGACAAGGCGGACGCGAAGGTCAAGAACCTCTCGGGGGGTCAGCGGCGGAGGCTGGACCTGGCGCTCGGGCTGGTCGGAGATCCGGAGCTGTTGTTCCTCGACGAGCCGACCACGGGGTTCGACCCCTCAGCGCGCCGTCGGGCCTGGGAGCTGGTGGAGAACCTGCGGGGGCTGGGCAAGACCGTGCTGCTCACCACGCACTACATGGACGAGGCCGAGCACCTGGCCGACCGGGTCGGGGTCGTGGTCGCCGGACGGCTGATCGCTCTCGGTGCCCCCGCGGAGATCGGCGGTGAGGCTCGAGCGCGCTCGACGATCACGTTCCGGCTGCCTGCCGGGGTGGCGGAGTCCGAGCTGCCCGACGTGGGTGCGCCGTTGCGGCCCCAGGGCGGGGACTGGCAGCTGCGCAGCGCCCAGCCCACGCAGGTGCTGGAGAGACTGCTCAGCTGGTCGCGCTCGCGCGGTGTCACCCTCGCGGGGCTGACCGTCGAGCGACCCTCCCTCGAGGATGTCTACCTCGAGCTGATCGAGGACGCCGGCGCCATGGCTGTCCCGCCGCACCCGGTGGGGGTCCCGTGATGTCCGTCCTGACCGCGGGTCGACCCTCGGTGGCTCGGCTGCTGCTGGACCAGCTGGACTACGCGATACGGGATCTGTGGCGCACGCGGATCGCGTTCATCTTCACGTTCCTGTTCCCACTCATCTTCCTGGTCGTCATCGGCGCCATGGTCGGCAACACCAGGGTCAGCGCCGACTCGACCGTGCGGGTCATGCAGTTCGTGACCCCCTCGGCTGCGGTGATGGGTGCCCTGTACGGCGCCTACCCCACGGTGGCCGCGTCCCTGGCCGATGCCCGCGAAAGAGCGGTGCTCAAGCGCGTGCACGGCACGCCGCTGCCCGGCTGGGTGTACCTGGCGGGGCGGATCGGCGCCGCGGTGCTCTTCGCGCTCGGCTCGCTGACGTTGATGCTGGTCGTCGGTGTCATCGCCTACGACGTGCAGGTCCAGTGGCACACGATGCCGGCCACCGTGGTGACGGTGCTGGTCGCCGTGACCTGCTTCGCCTCCGCCGGAGTCGCGGTCGCCGGACTGGCCCGCTCCGCTGCGGTCGCCCAGGCAGCATCCATCGCGACCGCAGTGGTCCTGTCCTGGGTCTCCGGGGTGATGGGGTACGGCGACATGCCGAGCTGGGCGGACCGGATCGCGCAGGTCTTTCCCCTCAAGCCCTTCAACGACGCCCTCGCCGACCAGTTCGACCCGTTCACCACCGGCAACGGCTGGGACCTCGGCGCACTGGCCGTCATGGCGGCCTGGACCGCCGGTGCCGTCGCTGTCGCCGCGCTGACCTTCCACTGGAGCCCCGTGCCCGCGAGGCGAGCGCGGAGACGCCGGATCGAGGCGGCGCACGCCGGGCCGGAGCCGGCCCCGGTCCCCGGGCCCGGCGCCGGGCCCGGCGCCGGACCCGCGCTGGAGGCGCTCGCGGTGGGACGGCCCAGCCGTCTCGCGCTGCTGGGCGACCAGGCGCGGTGGGCCACCCAGTCGGCGCTGCACGACACCTCGTGGGTGTTCTTCGCCATCGCCTTCCCACTCGCGCAGTACCTGTTCACCGCCGCGATCCTGGGCGACGCGACGACGGGTACCCAGTCCTCGCCGCCGTACGGGCTGCAGTCCGCCACCGGGATGATCGCCTGGGGGGCGATCGTGACCGCGACCGTGATGGTGCCCGACGCCATCGTCCGGGCTCGCGACGAGGGGATCCTCAAGCGCTTGCGAGGGACCCCGCTGGAGCTCGGGATCTACTTCGTGGGTCGGTTCGCCTCCGCGTTCCTGCTGGTGCTCGCCACCGCGGGCCTGATCCTCCTGGCCGGGACGCTGTTGTTCGACCTGGAGGTCGCCTGGCGTGGGGTGCCGTTGGCCGCCGCCCTCCTGGTCCTGGGTACCGCGGCGCTGGCCGCGTGCGGTGTGCTGCTGGTCTCGGTGCTGTCGAGCGGCAAGGCGGTCACGGCCGTCGGGCTCGCTCTGACGATCCCGCTGGCGTTCTTCTCCGACGTGTTCGTCATCGGGGCGGTGCCCGAGTGGATGAGCACCGTGGGGGCGTTCTTCCCGCTCAAGCACCTGGCCAACTCGATGTCAGGTGCCCTCGACCCCGCGGGCCCGGCGATCAGCTGGGTGGGGATCGCGGTGATGGCCGCGTGGCTGACGGGCGGCGGGCTGCTCGGGGCGCGGCTCTTCCGCTGGAGCGCCCGCAGCTGAGGCCGGGAGCAGGTCAGTCGGTGACCCCACCGCGCAGGTGGGTGTCGAAGAACCCGATGATCCTGCGCCGGGCGTCCTCGGTGGCGGCCGGGTCGTACTTCGTGCCCGAGATGCGGGCCAGGAACCGCAGCACCAGGGTGGCGTCGGCCGGGTCGTGGTCGTTCATGAAGCCGTGCCCGACGCCGGGGTAGATCTTCACGTCGTGAGGCACCTGGTGCTGATCGAGCAGCCGGTCCAGGCGCTTGCCGGCCTCCCTGCCCAGGGGCGAGCCGTCGGCACCGCCGAAGCTGCCGACGATGGGGCACGCCTGCGCAAGCCAGTCCTCGGCGTCGGAGGGGCATCCGCCGTAGTTCACGCTGGCGGCCGAGTACCCGCTGTCGGGGGCCAGTGCCAGCGCGTACCCGCCACCCATGCAGAAGCCGATCACCCCGATCCGTCCACTGCAGCCGGCGTGCTCACCGAGCCAGGTCCGGGCGGCCTCGATGTCATCGAAGCTGCGTCCCGCCCGCTTGCCGAGGTCGCGCATGATCGTGCGGAGACAGCCCAGTCGACTGCTCCAGTAGTACAGGTCCGGCGCCACCGCCAGGAACCCTTGTCCGGCGAGCCAGTCCGCCTGGGCGCGGAGGTCATGGCTCATCCCGGTGATGTCATGGATCACCACCACACCCGGCCACGGGGGCGGTGTCGTCGGCACGGCGCAGTAGGCCGGCATCTCTCCTCGCCCCGTCGAGATACGCACCTCTGCCTGCTAAGCGGCCATCACATCAGTATGGAGTCGGACGGCGTCACGCACCAGACCCGCACCGCCGGGTGCCCGGGAGCCGCTGCAGGTCCTGCGGGCGTCTGGTTGTCTGGACCCATGCGTCGCCCCACCCGCGCCCTCGTCGCCGTCGCCGCCGCCTCGTTCGTGACCACCCTGGCGGCCTGCGAGAGTAACAGCTTCAGCTCGTCCTGCTCGGGGCAGGAGTGCAGCGTCGCGATCGAGGGGGACGCGTGGAACGACTTCCCGCTGCCCTACAGCAAGGACGGCACGAGCCGGGACAAGACGACGATCACCCTCGTCTCGGCGGCCCCTGGTGGCGAGGCGGTCATCGAGACCAACGGCGTCGAGAACCGCTGCACACAGGGCGCCAGCTTCGTCGTCGCCGACACGACGATCACGTGCGACGTCGTCGGCGACCGCAAGGTCGAGCTGAGCTCGGTCCGCCGCTGACCCTCAGCAGGTCTCGATCCGCGACTCGCTCGCGAGCCGCGTGAAGTCCGGCCCGAGGACGACGTCGACGGTCGTGCGCGCCCGGCTGTCCGCGAGCTTCTCGAAGCGGCCGACGTGCAGGGCGACGAGTCTGGCGCCCTTCGCCCCGGCGGAGCCGTAGCGCAGCTGGCCCCGGCCGGTGACCTTGCGCTTCTTCGGGTCGTTGGCGACGGTCTTGACGGTGAAGCCGCGGGCCTTGAGGTCCGACGCGACGCGGGCGGCGAGGCCGTCGCGGTTGGTCGCGTTGTAGACGTTGACCTCGACCTGCTTGGGCGAGGTGGTGCACGTGACCGACCGCGTGACCGGCGCTGCCTGCTGCCTGCTCACGGTGTCGGCGCGGATGTAGGACAGCGCGTACCAGGCGGCGTAGAAGATCAGGAGCAGCACGAGCAGGATCGTCACGACGGCACGTCGGCGACGGCCACGCGCCTCGTTGCTCATGCCGTAGTCCTCCGGTGCCATGACGCCTCAGTCGGCCAGCTCGAGCACGCGGGCGTGCAGGGTCGAGCGCTGCTGCAGCGCCGCGCGCAGGGCGCGGTGGAGCCCGTCCTCGAGGTAGTGCCGTCCGCGCCAGAGCACGACGTGGGGGAAGAGGTCACCGTAGAAGGTCGAGTCGTCCGCCAGCAGGTCGTGCAGGTTGAGCGAGCTCTTGGTCGTCGTCAGCTGCTCGAGACGCAGGGCACGTGGAGGGACGTCGGCCCAGTCGCGGGGGCTGCGGAGCCCGTGGTCGGGGTAGGGGCGGGAGTCGCCCACGGACTGGAAGATCACCCCGACACGATAAGAGGGGGGCTCTGCGCGGACCGCACTAGTGTCGGGGTCGTGACCGACTCTTCACACCTGGACTCCATCCGCGCCGGCTACACGTTCGCGGCGCCGGCGATCGACCTCGGTGCAGCGGTCGTGGACGGCCGACCGCACGCCGACACCCCGGTCCGCGTCCCGCTCGCCAGCCTGACCAAGCACGGTCTCGTCGCGGGAGCGACCGGTACGGGCAAGACCAAGAGCCTGCAGCTCATGGCCGAGCAGCTCTCCGCCGCGGGTGTGCCCGTGTTCCTCGCGGACATCAAGGGTGACCTCTCGGGCATCGCGACCCCCGGCGAAGGGGGTGAGAAGCTCACCTCGCGCACGGCCTCCATCGGCCAGGACTGGCAGGCCACCGGTTTCCCGACCGAGTTCCTCTCGCTCGGCGGCCAGGGCATCGGGGTGCCGATCCGCACGACGATGACCAGCTTCGGCCCGACGCTGCTGAGCAAGGTCCTGGGGCTCAACGCCACGCAGGAGTCGAGCCTGGGCCTGGTCTTCCACTACGCCGACAAGCGGGGGTTGGCGCTGCTGGACCTCAAGGACCTGCGCGCCGTCATCCAGCACCTCGTCTCCGACGACGGCAAGGCCGAGCTCAAGGCGCTCGGTGGCCTGTCGAGCGCGACCGCCGGTGTCATCCTGCGCGAGCTCATCGCCTTCGAGGACCAGGGCGCCGACGTCTTCTTCGGGGAGCCGGAGTTCGACACCGCCGACCTGCTGCGCGTCACCGACGACGGGCGGGGGATCGTCAGCTGTCTCGAGCTGCCGGCCGTGCAGGCGCGGCCCGAGCTCTTCTCGACCTTCCTCATGTGGCTGCTCGCGGACCTCTTCCACGACCTCCCCGAGGTCGGCGACGTCGAGGTGCCGAAGCTCGTCTTCTTCTTCGACGAGGCGCACCTGCTCTTCGACGAGGCGAGCAAGGACTTCCAGGACGCGATCGAGCAGACCGTGCGGCTCATCCGGTCCAAGGGTGTCGGGGTCTTCTTCGTGACCCAGAGCCCGAAGGACGTGCCGAGGGATGTCCTCGCGCAGCTCGGCAACCGCGTGCAGCACCAGCTGCGCGCCTTCACCCCCGAGGACTCCAAGGCGATCCGGGCGGCGGTCTCGACCTACCCGCACACGGAGTACGACCTGGAGGAGCTGCTCACCCAGCTCGGCACCGGCGAGGCGGTCGTCACCGTGCTCTCCGAGAAGGGCACCCCGACGCCCGTCGCGCACACGATGATGAGGGCGCCGCAGTCGCTCATGTCCCCCTCGACCCAGGAGCTCCTCGAGCAGACCGTCGCCGCCTCGCCGCTCGCGCCCAGGTACTCCGAGGCGCTCGACCGCGAGTCCGCCTACGAGCAGCTCTCGGCCCGGCTCGCGGCCGCTCCGACCCGCGAGGAGGCGCCGGTCGGGACGGAGGGGGGAGCGGAGCCCCCTTCGTCCCCACCGAAGGCCGACGAGGACGAGCCCGGCATGGTGGAGCAGGTGGTCGCCAGCTCGGCCTTCCGGTCCGCGCTGCGCTCGGCCGGCACCGTGATCGGCCGCGAGATCACCCGCTCGCTCTTCGGCACCTCGCGTCGTCGACGGCGCTGACGCTCGCCCGACTCACCCCAGCAGCAGGGCGATGACGAGGATCACCGGGACCGACCCCATGGTCGTCAGCAGGATGGTGTCGCGCGACATCACCTGACCGCGGCCGTAGCGGGTGGCGTGGACGAAGATGTTCTGCGCGGTCGGCAGCGCCGAGGTGACGACGACCGCGAAGAGCGCCGTGCCGTCGAGCCCGAGCACCCAGTGCGCGACGACCCACGCGACGAAGGGCTGCACGAGCAGCTTGAGCGCGCTCGCGACGAAGACCTCGCTGCCGGTCCCACCGTCGCCGAAGCCCGGCCCGAGGCGCAGCGCGATGCCGTACGCGATGAGCATCGCGGGCACCGCCATGTCACCGACGAGACCCAGCGGGTCGGCGACGAAGGGCGGCAGCGTCCAGCCGCCGAGGGAGAGCACGAGGCCGATGAGGGCACCCACGGTCAGCGGGTTGGAGATGATCCCGCGCACCGTGCTCAGCAGGCCCGCAGGTGAGTCCCTGGTGTGGCGGTCGAGGATGCTCAGCGCGATCGGCTGCAGGACGAGGAGCTGCAGCAGGAGCGTGGGGGCGACGAGTGCCGCGTCGCCGAGGACGTACGCGGCGATCGGGATGCCGAGGTTGCCGGCGTTGACGTACGCCGAGCTCAGGGCACCGATGACGGCCTCGGGTGCCCGGTGGTGCCAGACCCACCTCGCGCCGGCGAGGTAGAGGCCCGCGGTGACGACGACCGCCGTCGCGGTCGCGACGAGGTTGCCGGAGAACGCGTCGACGACGTGCGCCTCACCGATCGTCGTGACCATGAGGGCGGGCGTGGCGACGAAGAAGGCCAGCCGGGAGAGCAGGACCTGCGCGGAGACGTCGACGACGCCGCGGTGCGCGAGCAGGGCCCCGAGGCCGATGACGGCCGCGATCGTGGAGAAGCCGAGCAGCACGCCGCCCATGCGTCAGCCGACCGGCGGGCCGACGGCCAGGGCGACCGTGGTGAGCACGGCGACGGCCACGACGAGCCCGAGCGCGAAGAGCGCCGGGCGGCGCAGCGCGCCGGACACGGCCTGCTCGACCGGGGTGCGGGCGACCCCCTTCGTCCGCAGCCGCCACGTGCCGGCGAGGAGGCCGGCCCGGTCGAGCCGGCGCTCGGCCCACAGCGTGAGGAGCGGCGGCACCGCGGAGGCCAGCGCGAGGAGCCCCTGTCGGGCGGGCCACCGCTGGTCCACCCACACGAGGATCGTCACCAGCACGTAGGCGATGAAGACGACGCCGTGCAGCATCCCGCCGATCCGCACCCCGAGCTCGGTGGTCTCGGTGACGTACTTGAGGAACATCCCGACGAGCAGCAGGGACCACGTCACCGCCTCCGCGGTCGCGACGGTCATGAAGAGGCGGCGAGGGGAGGGGAAGGGCATGGGCCCCATGGTCGCCGACGGGTGACGAAGGGGTGAAATCCGCCCGATTTCGAGGTAGCGAGGTGCTCGGGTAATCTCTCCCGCGGAGGATTCGCATAGTGGCCTAGTGCGCGCGCTTGGAAAGCGCGTTGAGTGAAAGCTCTCAGGGGTTCGAATCCCCTATCCTCCGCCAGAGCGAGGCCCCGGTCGTCACGACCGGGGCTTCTCTGCTCCCCTCGGGCCCCGCTTTGGCCCCTGGCTGCGAGGCCACGTAGACTCGGCGATCGGCACCCCGCGTGGTGGTACCTCACCGAACTCCCCCAGGGCAGGAATGCAGCAAGGGTAGGCGAGCTCTTCCAGGTACGCGGGGTGTCCTCGTCTGTCCCCGCGATGCGAGCGGTCGCCGGGATCAGCGGCCTCCCCCGGGTGGCGTGGAGGGGAAATACGCCTAGGTTGGACCCGAGAGCGGTCGTGTCCCGCGGCCGCGTGCCCCACCCCTAGGAGGCGGACCATGGACACCTGGATCTGGATCATCATCGGCATCATCGTCCTGCTCATCATCATCGGGCTGGTCGTGGCGTTGTCGCGCGGCTCGAAGGCCAAGCGCCTCGAGCGCGAACGCGCGGAGGCCGAGCAGCTGAGGGTCGAGGCAGCAGAGCGCGAGCGCCGCACCCGCGAGAGCCAGGCGGCCGCGGCCGCCACCGACGCCGACGCCCGTGCGGCCGAGGCCGACGCGCAGCGCCAGGCCGCAGAGGCCGACCGGCAGGCCGCGGAGGCCGAGCAGCGCCGCGTCGAGGCCGAGCGCCTGCAGCAGGAGGCGCAGGCCAAGGCGGACGTCGCGCACCAGGACCGCGAGGCCCACGACGAGGCCCGTCGCCAGGCCGACCTTAAGGACCCTGACGTGCGGACCGACGAGCACGGCAACCGGCTGGACGACGGCGACCGGCTCGGCGACGGCGACCGGGTCGACGACGGCGTGGCGCGTCACGGCCGGGACCCGCAGCACGACGTCGACGCCGACCGCGACGGCTACCGCGACGGCGTCATCGAGTCCGAGGACTCCTACGACGAGCAGCGCCGCGACCACGACGAGCAGCCCCGCGCCTACGACGAGCGCGGTGCCCACCGTCGGGACCAGGGGTACACCGAGGAGCAGGGCGTGCGCGACCGTGACGTCGACATGCCGGGCACCGGGGTGGCGTCCGCCGGCTCGACCCACCCGGAGCACGGCAAGCCGGGCTTCATGGACAAGCTGCGCGGTAAGGTCGACGGCGGCCGCGGCGACGACCGTCCCCGCGGCTGAGCAGACCGACGGTGGGGCCCGTCACCTCCGGGTGGCGGGCCCTCCCCGTGCCCCGACCCCAAGGAGTCACGTGAAGATCGCCATCATCCTCGGCAGCACCCGCCCCGGCCGCCTCGGCGCGCAGGTCGCCGACTGGGTCATGACGCAGGTCGCCGATCGCGACGACGCCGAGTACGAGCTCGTGGACCTCGCCGAGTACGACCTCGACCTGCTCAACGAGCCCACCGTCCCCGGTGCCGCCAAGCGGCAGTACGACAACCCCAAGACGCGGCGCTGGAGCGCCAGGATCGACGAGTTCGACGGCTACGTCTTCGTCACGCCGGAGTACAACCACGGCGTCCCCGCCGCGCTGAAGAACGCCTTCGACGTCCTCTACCCCGAATGGCTGCACAAGGGTGCTGCACTCGTCTCCTACGGCGCCGACGGCGGGGTCCGGGCCGTCGAGCACTGGCGCACGATCCTGGCCAACCCGCAGATGCACGTCGTGCGCGGCCAGGTCTCCTTCTCGACGATGCTCGAGGTGAGCGAGGGTGCCGACGGTGTCGTCTTCGCCCCGGCCGAGCGGCGCGCCAAGGAGCTCGGCAACGTCCTGCGGCAGCTGACCCGGCTGACCGAGGCGACCGCCTCCCTCCGCTCCTGACCAGGCGCGTCCACAGCGGCCTCCCGGCGGGGGAGGCCGCTGTCGCCGTCCGCACGTAGAGTCGGGCCCGTGAGCACCGCGCTGTACCGCCGCTACCGACCCGAGTCCTTCGCCGACGTCATCGGGCAGGAGCACGTGACCGAGCCGCTCATGCAGGCTCTGCGCTCGGGGCGCGTCAACCACGCCTACCTCTTCTCGGGGCCACGCGGCTGCGGCAAGACGACGAGTGCACGCATCCTGGCCCGCTGCCTCAACTGCGAGCAGGGGCCGACACCCACGCCGTGCGGCGAGTGCGACTCGTGCACCGCGCTGGCCCGCGGGGGCGCCGGCACGATCGACGTCATCGAGATCGACGCCGCCAGCCACGGAGGCGTCGACGACGCCCGGGACCTGCGTGAGCGGGCGTCCTTCGGCCCGGCCCAGAGCCGCTACAAGATCTACATCATCGACGAGGCGCACATGGTGACGCCGCAGGGCTTCAACGCCCTGCTGAAGATCGTCGAGGAACCGCCGGAGCACGTGAAGTTCGTCTTCGCGACGACCGAGCCCGAGAAGGTCATCGGCACGATCCGCTCCCGCACCCACCACTACCCCTTCCGGCTCGTCCCGCCGGCCCGCCTGACGGACTACCTGCAGCAGCTGTGCGATGCCGAGGGTGTCCAGGTCGCGCCGGGGGTGCTGTCCTTCGTCGTGCGCGCGGGCGGCGGCTCGGTCCGCGACTCGCTGTCCGTGCTCGACCAGCTCATGGCCGGCAGCGACGAGCAGGGCCTGACCTACGAGCGCGCCGCCGCGCTCCTCGGGTTCACCGACGCCGAGCTGCTCGACTCCGCGGTCACCTCCTTCGGCGCCGGTGACGCCGCGGGCGTCTTCAAGGTCATCGACTCGGTCATCGAGACCGGCCTGGACCCGCGGCGCTTCGTCGAGGACCTCCTCGAGCGCTTCCGTGACCTCATCGTCGTCTCGGCGGCCCCCGATGGGGCCGGCGCGATCCTGCGCGGTCTGCCCGCGGACCAGATCGACCGGATGCTGCAGCAGGCCAGCGTCTTCGGGCCCGCGTCGCTGTCCCGCGCCGCCGACATCGTCAACGCCGGCCTGACCGAGATGACGGGTGCGACCTCGCCCCGCGTCCAGCTCGAGATCATCGCCGCCCGGGTCCTCCTGCCCGCCGCGGCGGGCGAGTCCGGCTATGCCGCGCGCCTGGACCGGATCGAGCGTCGTCTCGAGGTCGGGGGTGTGCCCACGGCCGAAGGGGATCCCCGTCCCGCCCCCCAGGTGGCGGCACCCGTGCAGCAGCCACCTGTGGAGCCGCCGGCGCTCGTGCAGCCGACACCCGTTCAAGCTGCGCCAGCGCCGCCGGCGCCGGAGCGCGAGGCGGCCCCTGCCCCGGAGCCCGAGCCCACGGCGGGACCGACCGCCGAGCCCGCGGTAGCGGCACCGTCGACGGGTGGCATCGACGTCGAGGCGCTGCGTCGTAGCTGGCCCGACGTCCTCGGGCGGATCTACCAGATGCGCCGGGCGACCTGGACCTTCCTGTCCGAGCACGCGCAGGTGCTCAGCTACGACGGGCAGCGGCTCGTGCTCGGGATCGCGACGGTCGGTCTGGCCAACGCCTTCCGCAACGGCTCGCATGCCGAGGTCGTGCGGCAGGCGCTCATCGACTCGCTCGGTGTCGACGCCCGGGTCGAGGGTGTGCCCCACGACACCGGGACGATGCCGACCGGCGGCGGCGCCCAGGCCACGACGACTCGTTCGGCACCCGCCGGTGACCCCGT
The DNA here is from genome assembly GCF_039631275.1 of Janibacter sp. LM. Classification (NCBI taxonomy): domain Bacteria; kingdom Bacillati; phylum Actinomycetota; class Actinomycetes; order Micrococcales; family Intrasporangiaceae; genus Janibacter; species Janibacter sp. LM. The sequence goes on along the minus strand of NZ_JBDIVG010000011.1, from coordinate 23,575 downwards.
CGGTGCTCCCGCGCCCTCAGGCCCCTCGGGTGGAGCGGCCTCAGGAGGGGCACCCTCCGACGTCGGCGTCCCGGCACCTGCCGGCGGTCCGTCCGGCCCGGACTGGGGGAGCGCGCCCTCGAGCGCGGCCTCGGCGCCGGCTTGGGCGACCGCAGCCCCCGGCGGGGCGGACGGTCCCACGGCCACCCCGTCCGCGACGGGCGGGCCGGCGTCGGGCGCCGGGGCGCCCCCCTTCCCGGAGCCGACGCCCCGGGCCGAGCCCGATGACTCGTCCGTCAGCGACGACGACGAGGACATCGTCGACGCCGGCGCGGCCGGCCCGGCGGTCATCGAGCGCATCCTCGGGGGCACCGTCATCCGCGAGGAGTGACGAACGGCCTCGCGGCGTACCGCCCGCGCCGGTGTCCCGCGCCGACGGCGCCGGGGCGTAGGGTTCAAGGGTGTACGAAGGCGTGGTCCAGGACCTGATCGACGAGCTCGGGCGACTCCCCGGGGTCGGTCCCAAGAGTGCCCAGCGCATCGCCTTCCACCTCCTGCAGGCCGACCCGCAGGACGTGCAACGACTCGTCCACACCCTCAGCGAGGTCAAGGACAAGGTGACCTTCTGCGAGACCTGCGGCAACGTCGCCGAGGGCCCCCAGTGCCGCATCTGCGCCGACCCGCGCCGCGACGCCACCGCGATCTGCCTCGTCGAGGAGCCCAAGGACGTCGTCGCGATCGAGCGCACCCGCGAGTTCCGCGGTCGCTACCACGTGCTCGGTGGCGCGATCAGCCCGATGGACGGCATCGGCCCCGACGACCTGCGGTTCACCGAGCTCATGTCGCGCCTGTCCGACGGCACCGTCACCGAGGTCATCATCGCGACCGACCCCAACCTCGAGGGCGAGGCCACGGCCTCCTACACGGCCCGGCTGCTCATCCCCTTCGACATCACCGTGACCCGACTGGCCTCGGGCCTGCCCGTCGGCGGTGACCTGGAGTACGCCGACGAGGTGACCCTCGGCCGGGCCTTCGAGGGAAGGAAGCTGCTCAATGCCTGACGAGACCACGCTGCTCGCGGACGAGTGCGCGGCCGAGGCCCGGGCCTGGCTGACGACCGTCGCCGACATCGCCTCCGGCGTCGCCCCCGAGAGCGCCATCCCGCTCCTGCTCCTCACGACGAGCCAGATCCAGCTCGTGGGGGCACGCCTGGGCGCCATCGCCGACGTCGTGCTCGAGCAGCGCTTCGAGGACGATCCCGGTCCCGACACCGAGATCGACCCGCTGCGCACCGGACTGGCCCACCTGCTCGACGGCGTCGACGAGTACGTCGACCTCGTCGACCCCGTCACCTCGCCAGAGACCGCGGGGGGTGCCCTGAGCAACGACCTCGCGATCATCGCCGCCGCTCTGGCGCACGGGCTCGCCCACCACGACGCGGGCCGGGCGACGGAGGCCCTGTGGTGGTGGCAGTACAGCTATCTCGCCGACTGGGGCGACCGGGCGGCGATGGCCGTGCGCGTCCTGCAGACGCTGCTCGCCCACCTGCGGCTTGACGCCGACGCCGACGTCGTCGGCGAGGCCGAGTTCGACGCGCTGAACTCCTGAGCGGCTCGCCTCGGGCGATCGCCGTCGCGCCCAACGGATAGCGGTCATGACATCTGCAGGGTGGACGCGAATGGGTCGTGGGACCGCCGGTCGTTATCCTCGAGGGGTCGTGCCGGTCCGTGCCCGGGCCGGACCCGCGAGATTCCACGGAGTTCTCCCTTGAGCCTGGTTGTCCAGAAGTACGGCGGTTCGTCGCTCGCAGATGCCGAGAGCATCAAGCGCGTGGCCCACCGCATCGTCGAGACGAAGAAGGCGGGGAACGACGTCTGTGTCGTCGTCTCCGCGATGGGTGACACGACCGACGAGCTGCTCGACCTGGCCGAGCAGGTCAGCCCCGTGCCCCCACCGCGCGAGATGGACATGCTCCTCACCGCAGGTGAGCGCATGTCCATGGCCCTGGTCGCCATGGCCATCGCCGACCTCGGGCACAGCGTGCGTTCCTTCACCGGCAGCCAGGCGGGCGTCATCACCGACGCCGCCCACGGCAAGGCGAAGATCATCGACGTGACGCCCGGCCGCATCACCTCCGCGCTCGGCGACCGGCACATCGTCATCGTCGCCGGGTTCCAGGGCGTCAGCCAGGGGACCAAGGAGATCACCACGCTCGGGCGCGGTGGCTCCGACACCACGGCGGTGGCGCTCGCGGCGGCCCTCGAGGCCGACGTGTGCGAGATCTACACGGATGTCGACGGCATCTTCACGGCCGACCCGCGCGTCGTCCCCTCGGCCCGCAAGATCGACAGCATCTCGCACGACGAGATGCTCGAGATGGCGGCCAGCGGCGCCAAGATCCTCCACCTGCGGTGCGTCGAGTACGCGCGCCGCTTCAACATGCCCATCCACGTGCGTTCGTCCTTCTCCTCGAAGGAGGGCACGTGGGTGGTGACCGCCGATCCCGAAGGGACCCAGGACATGGAAGAACCGATCATCGCGGGTGTCGCGCACGACCGCAGCGAGGCCAAGATCACCGTCGTCGGCGTGCCGGACGAGCCCGGCCGCGCCGGGCAGATCTTCACGACCGTCGCGAAGGCCCAGGTCAACATCGACATGATCGTGCAGAACGTGTCCGAGGCCGACACCGGCCGCACCGACATCTCCTTCACCCTCCCGATGAGTGACGGCCAGCGTGCGGTCGAGGCGCTCATGGGCACCAAGGACGAGGTCGGGTTCGCGTCGATCCAGTACGACGACCAGATCGGCAAGCTCTCCCTCGTCGGCGCCGGGATGCGGACCAACCCCGGCGTCTCCGCCACCTTCTTCAGCGCGCTCGCCGGCGCCGGCATCAACATCGAGATGATCTCGACCTCCGAGATCCGCATCTCGGTCGTCACCCGCATCGACCAGCTCGACGAGGCGCTGCGCGCCGTGCACACCGCGTTCGACCTCGACACCGAGGGCGAGGCCGTCGTCTACGGGGGCACCGGTCGGTGACCGCCTTCCCGTCGTCCTCCGCCCGGCCCACGTTGGCCCTGGTGGGGGCGACGGGACGCTTCGCGGAGGCGATCGCCTCCGCGCTCGCTCTGCGGGATGACGCCTGGGGCGAGATCCACCTGCTCGCCCCGGGCGTCTCCACCCGGACCCTGAGCGTCCGGGGCCGGGAGCAGGTCATCGAGCCGCTGCGCGAGGACTCCTTCGAGGGGGTCGACGTCGCCCTGTTCAACCTCGCCCCCGAGATCACCCCTGAGTGGGCGCGACGGGCGGTCGCCGCGGGCGCCGTCGTCGTCGACGCCAGTGCCGCGCACCGTCTTGACCCCGACGTGCCCCTCGTCGTCCCCGGCATCAACTCCGTGCTCGTCGCCGACCGCCCCAAGGGGGTCGTCGCGCTGCCCGGCCCGGTGACCTGGGGGCTCATCGACGCCGCCCATGTCCTGCACCAGGGCTGGGAGCTGCAGCACCTCGTCGTCACCGGCCTCATCGCGGCCGTCTCCAAGTCCGACCGCGGCGTCGCCCGCCTGCGCGAGGAGCTGCACACCGTGGCTGCCGAGCCCTCGATCGGCCAGCACCCCGGCGACGTCCGCGCCGCGGTCTCGGACCTGCCGATCGGCTCGCCCTTCCCGGCCCCGTTGGCGCTCAACGTCATCCCGTGGGTCGGGCAGCCCGACGAAGGGGGATACACCACCGCCGAGCTGGCGGTCGCCGACGAGGTGCGCAAGATCCTGCGCCTGGGTCCGCAGGTGCCCGTCGTCGTCACGCTCGTGCAGGTGCCCGTCGTGCTCGCGCACTCGATGGCGCTGCACGCCCGCTGTGCCCGCCCCGTCGCGATCGACAAGGTGCGCCAAGCCTGCGTCGCCGCCCCCTCGCTCGTCCACCTCGACGAGCAGGACGGCGAGGTCCCGACCCCGGTCGACAGCGTGGGCATCGACCCGCGGTTCGTCGGCCGCATCCGCCAGCCCAAGGGGGCCGGGCACCACGTCGACATGTTCGTCAGCTCCGACACCACGCGCCGCGGGGCGAGCGCGATGCTCGCCGTGGCCGAGATGGTCGGTGCCGAGTCCCGACGGTGACCGGGACGCAACCCTTCCGACACCCGAGTCGTCGACCATGGGGAGCGGCACGCACAGGTCTCGTTCGGAGCACGATCGAGATGTGGGGCTTGTGTGACTGGTGTGGTCACTGTGAATGATGTGACCACCTATACTCGACCGTGGGGACGGACACCGCATGAGGGACCAGGAGGGCGACGTGGATCTGCAGTCTGACGAGGAGCGCGCCTCGTATCGCGTCGTGGGCTTCGACGAGCTCGACGGCTCGGCCGCGGAGCACTACCGCCGGCAGCGTCGGCGCCGGCTCCTGCTCTTCGTCACCCTGCCCGGTCTGATGCTCGGCACCGCGACGGTGGCCACGGCCTACGGCACCGGTCTCATCGGCACCGAGGCGACGGTCTGCGAGCCCATCAGCGAGCCCGCCCCTGAGCGCGACTCCTTCGAGATCCAGCTGCTCAACAGCAACGACACCAACGGCCTCGGCAGCGAGGTCGCCCGCGAGCTGACGCTGCGCGACTTCGACGTCGCCTCCGTCGGCAACGCCGACAGCTCGGTCTACGTCAAGGGTTCGGCGACGATCTACTACGGCGAGGAGGGGCGCGACAACGCGCTGCTGCTGCAGAAGCAGATCCCCGGCGCGAAGATCTGGAACGACGCCCGGCCCGGCGACAGCGTGCAGCTGGTCCTCGGCTACGGCTACGACAAGCTGGTCAAGGAGCCCGAGCCGCCGCTGCCCGCCCCCTCGGAGATCACCCTCAACGTCTACAACACGACGTGGAAGGAAGGTCTGGCCTCGGAGGTCGCCGATGACCTCAGGGACCGCGGGTTCAAGATCAAGGCCACGGGCAACGACCCGCAGATGAGCTTCCTCGAGAAGGAGGTCGCGATCATCCGCTTCGGGCCCGAGGGCCAGCGCTCGGCCAAGCGGCTCGCGCAGCAGATCGAGGGAGCCCAGCTGCAGAAGGACGACCGGACGAGCCGCAAGGTCGACCTCGTGCTCGGCAACAAGTTCGAGCGGCTCAAGCCCGAGTCCCGGGTGCCGCAGGTCAAGCCGTACGTGCGTCCGGCCGAGACGATCCAGAAGCCCTGCGTGCCCGAGGGCTCGTGACCGTCCGCACGGTGGGCCTCCTCACGGCCGGGGGCATCGCGCCCTGTCTCTCCTCGGCGGTCGGCGGGCTCATCGAGCGCTACACGCAGGTCGCTCCCGAGGTGCGGATCGTCGGCTACCTCGACGGGTACGCCGGGCTGCTCACCGGCCGCAGCGTCGAGGTCACCGACGAGGTGCGCTCCCAGGCCTCCCGCCTCCACGACTTCGGTGGCTCCCCGCTCGGCAACTCGCGGGTCAAGCTGACCAACGCGGCCGACTGCGAGCGACGCGGCCTCGTGCGGGCGGGGGAGGACCCCCTTCGCACCGCTGCGGCACAGCTGGCCGCCGACGGCGTCGACGTGCTCCACACGATCGGCGGCGACGACACCAACACGACGGCCGCGGACCTGGCCGCCCACCTGGCGGCGGAGGGCCACGCGATGCGCGTCGTCGGCCTGCCGAAGACCATCGACAACGACATCGTCCCGATCCTGCAGAGCCTCGGCGCCTGGACGGCGGCCGAGCAGGGTGCGCTCTTCGCCCGCAACATCATCGGTGAGCACTCCTCCAACCCCCGGATGCTCGTCGTCCACGAGGTCATGGGCCGGCACAGCGGGTGGCTCACCGCGGAGACCGCACGGCGCTACCGCGCAGACCTGGCCACGCGGCGCTTCGTCCCCGGCATCGGCAACGACCCGCGACGCTGGGACGTCCACGGCGTGTACGTGCCGGAGCTGCCCCTCGACCTCGCGGGTGAGGGCCGGCGCCTTCGGGCGGTCATGGACGAGATCGGGTGCGTCAACCTCTTCGTCGCCGAGGGGGCGGGTGTCGCGGACGTCGTCGCCTCGATGGAGGCCTCCGGCCACGAGGTGCCCCGTGACCCCTTCGGTCACGTGCAGCTCGACCTGGTCAACCCGGGGGAGTACCTCGCCTCGACCTTCGCCGAGGCGCTCGGCGCCGAGAAGGCGAAGGTGTGGAAGTCCGGCTACTTCGCGCGCGCGGCCGCTCCCAACCAGGAGGACCTCGAGCTCATCCGGCGCTGCACCGAGCTGGCCGTCACCGCGGCCCTCGACGGCCGCTCGGGCGTCGTCGGGCAGGACGAGGAGCGTGGCGACGAGCTGCGCGTCGTCGAGTTCGACCGGATCGCCGGCGGCGGGGCCTTCGACCCGGGCGTCGACTGGTTCGCCGACCTCCTCTCCGACATCGGTCAGCACCCCCACCACCGGCACGATTCGAGGTAATCGCGACCGGCTATCCGGTCGCTGGCCCTTCGACCCGTGCTACCTCGACCCGTGCTTGCGCCGCAGCGACCACATCTGGGGCGAGCGCTCGACCTCGACGGCGACGTCCCAGGGCAAGGTGGCGGGTGCGGTCTCGCGGCGGAAGCTGCGCACGAGCCGGCGGGCCAGCTCGGGGTCGGCGGCCACGCGGGCGGCCACGTCCCGGGCGGCCTGCTCGACGTCCTCGTCCTCGTGCGCGGACCAGGCCATGCCGAGGCGGACGGCGTCCTCGCCGCTGACCTCCTCGCCGAAGAGCCCCATCCCCGCGGCGCTCTCCCGCCCGCCGACCCGGGCGAGCAGCGACAGGTGCCCGCCGCCGGGGTGGATCCCGATCTGGGCGAAGCCGGGCAGCAGGCGGGCCGTGCGCGAGACGACGCGCAGGTCGGTCGCCAGGGCGAGGTTGAGGCCCGCCCCTACGGCGGCCCCGCGCACGGCGGCGATCGTGGGCAGGTCGATCGAGCCGATCGTGGTGAAGGCGGAGTAGACCGTCTCCAGGCCGCGGTAGGCCTCGTCCTCGACCGGGTCGGCACCGACGCCGGCGAGGACGTCACGGACCGCACCGGCGCAGAAGTGGCCCCCACCCGTCACGACGACGGCGCCCACCGCTGCATCGGCCTCGGCCGTGCGCGCGGCGTCCACGAGCTGGCGCGACATCTCCACGGACAGCGCGTTGCGCCGGTCCGGGGCGTCGAGGGTGATGGTCGCGATGTGGTCGGCGACCTCGTAGCGGACCTCGGTCATGGTTTTCCCTTCGTGTAGAACCAACGCCCGCCGCGTCGGGTGAACTCGCTGCGCTCGGCCAGCTCGCCGTCCGCGTGCCTGGCGACGAAGTCGACGACGCCGGTCGTGTCGTCGGGTCCCCCGTCGACGACCTCCCGCACCTCGAGCCCGAGCCAGCGGGTGTCGTCCAGGTGGACCTGGGCCGGTCGGGTCCGGCCGTCCCAGGTGCGCCACAGGTGCTCGGCGTTGCCGTAGACGTGGGCTGTGTAGCGGCTGCGCATCAGCTCCTCGGCCGTGCTCGCCTGGCGCTCGCTCGCCAGGAGCGGGCCGCAGCATGCCGCGAGGTCGGCTCCGGAGCCACAGGGGCAGAGGTCGGTGCTCATGGCAGCAGGGTAGTCAGGCCTGCTCGGACCGACGCTCGGCCAGGTCGGCGGCCAGCGGGCGGACGGAGACGGCGACGAGGGCGAGGGCGCACGGTACGAGGACCGCGAAGCCGAGGCTGAGGTAGCCTCCTGCGCCGATGACGCCGCCGAGGACGAAGAGCAGGACGAGCGAGCCGAGCATCCGCAGCTTGGGCCAGTCACCCTGCACAGGCTCCAGGTCGGTGCGTCGGCTGCGGTAGCTGAGCTTGCCCAGCTCGATGCCGATGTCGGTCACCATGCCCGTGATGTGCGTCGTGCGGATCTGGGCGCCGGAGATCTTCGTGATGATCGCGTTCTGCAGGCCCATCGTGAAGCACAGGACCGGGACGAAGACGAGCTCGCGCCAGGACACCGTCAGCTCCTCCGCGAGCAGGCCGAAGACGAGCATCAGCGTCCCCTCGCCGAGCAGGACGTTGGCGTAGCGGCTGCGCAGGCCACGACGGCGCCCCCAGTTGAAGATCACCGCGCAGGCCATCGCGCCGGTGACGAAGCTCGCGATCGACAGCAGGCCGATGCCGACGAGGTAGTAGTCGCCGAGGACGAGGTGATCGGCGACCTGCGCGCCCACGCCCGTCATGTGCGAGGTGTAGAAGGCGACGGCGACGAAGCCGACCGAGTTGAGCACGCCGGCGACGAGGGCGAGGAGGGTCGCCAGCTGGTGGTTGAGCTCCGGGGTCCGCTCGGCGCCCGCGATGCGCGTGAGGAAGCCGGGGCGCGCCATGGCACGGAGGTTATCCCTCACGCACGAGGTGCCGTGGAGCGGATGTGCTGGGTGAGCGTCGTCCTGAGGGTCGCGGCGTCGCGGGCCTCGAGGAGGTCGACGAGCTGGTCGTGCTCCCGGGCGAGCGCGAGCATGTGCCGCTGCGGCGTCGGCTCACCGAGACGGGCGAGCCGGACGAAGGCGCCGAGCTGGTCGAGCAGCTGCAGGAGAGTGGGCATGCCCGCGACCTGCGCCAGCGCGCGGTGGAAGGCCTCGTCGCTGCCGAGGAAGGCTGCTGCGTCGCCCCCCTTCGCCTCCCGCCGCTGCCGGGCGACGAGGAGCCGCAGCCGGTCGACGTCCTCGTCGGTGCGGCGCTCGCAGGCCGCCTCCACTGCGGCACCTTCCAGTGCGGTGCGAAGGGAGGCGACCTCGCGCCGGTGGTCCTCGGAGACGTCGACGACGTGCAGCTGGCGTCGGGCGCCGGGCACGAGCAGCCCCTCGCTCGTGAGGGCGCGCAGCGCCTCGCGCACGGGGGTGCGCGAGACGCCGTGGGCCGTGGCCATCGCGGCCTCGTCGACCGCCTCGCCGGGGGCGAGGGAGCCGTCGAGGATCGCGGCGCGCAGCGCGGCGTGGACCTGTCCGGCCTTGGTCGTCGCCGAGGGCGCGGTGCTCACCTGGCGAAGATCATCGACTCGTCGGCAAAGGCCTTGAACTCCATGGCGTTGCCGGCCGGGTCGAGGAAGAACATCGTCCACTGCTCGCCTGCCTGGCCCTCGAACCGCAGGTAGGGCTCGATGACGAACTCGGCGCCCGCGGCCTGCATCTTGCCGGCGAGGTCGTGGAAGTCGTCGTACGAGAGGACCGCGCCGAAGTGCGGGACCGGCACCTGGTGGTCGTCGACGGGGTTGTGCCCGGCGGGCCCGGGCGAGCCGTCCGCGGTCTGGTGCGTCACGACCTGGTGGCCGTAGAAGTTCCAGTCGACCCACAGGGTGTCCGAGCGCCCCTCCTCGAGGCCGAGGACGCCGCCGTAGAAGGCACGGGCTGCGGCGATGTCGTCGACGGGGATGGCCAGGTGGAAGCAGGGGCGGTGGGTCACGGGTCCTCCTCGGTACAGATGATGTATACAACGCTACCCAATGTATACAACCGGCGCCAAGGTCGGGCACGAAAGAACCGGCCCCGATCCTGGAGGACCGGAGCCGGTTCAGCGGGTCGGGGTGACAGGATTTGAACCTGCGGCCTCTTCGTCCCGAACGAAGCGCGCTACCAAGCTGCGCCACACCCCGAAGCGTGCACCACCTGCTCGAGGCGGCGACAAGGAAGGATAACCCAGTCCCCGGCCCGAGCCACAATCGGGGTCAGCGCCCGGTCCGCCGCGGACCCGGGGCGGTGGGCGCGAGCCGCTCCGTCACCGTGTCGGTCAGGCCGGTCTCGCTCGGCCCGGTCGGCTCGGTCGGTTCGGTCGTCTCGCCCGTCCCGGTGCCGGTGGGGTCCGGGCCCGGGACGGTCGTCGTCGACTCGGTCGCGGGGGGCGTGTACGGAGGCGTGTACTCCGGCGTCGGCGGCGGGGTCCACGTCTCGGTGGGCGGCGGCGTCCAGGTGTCGGTCGGCGGCGGGGTCCACTCGCTGGTCGTCGTCGGCTCGGGCTCGGGCGCCTGGGTGGTGGTCGGCTCCGGGGCCGTCGTCTCCACGGTGCTCGCGGAGGAAGACGTCGATGTCGACGTCGTCGAGCTCTTCCTCGTCCTCGTGGACGAGCTCGACGAGGTGGAGGGCTGGCTCGTCGACAGGTTGGGTGCCGGGGGCAGGTCCGCGACGGGCGCGGCCCCGGCGAGGGCCCAGGCGGAGGACCCGCAGGCGAAGACCGCCGCGACCGCCAGGGCGGCCACCTCGCGTGCGTTCATCGATCGAGTCCTTCCGGGACGAGGGTCATGAGCGTGGCCTCTGGTCGGCAGGCGAAGCGTACAGGCGCGAAGCGCGACGCCCCGAGGCCCGCGGACACGTGCAACCACGCCGCGTCGTCCGGCCCGCTGCCCGCGCGACCGGCACCCGGCCACCAGCGCGAGACCCCCTTCGCCCGACGTCGGTCGAGGTCGCAGTTGGTGACGAGCGCGCCGTACCCCGGTACGCACAGCTGGCCGCCGTGGGTGTGGCCGGCGATGACGAGCCGCGCGCCGTCGCCCGTCATCGCGTCGAGGACGCGCCGGTACGGCGCGTGCGTGACGCCGATCGTGGTCGTCGCGGTCGGGTCGGCGGGCGCGCTCACCGCGGCGTAGTCGTCCCGATGGATGTGCGGGTCGTCGACGCCCACGAGGTCCAGGCGATCGGCACCGACGGTGATGCTCGTGCGCGCGTTGTCGAGGTCGACCCACCCGCGCTCGGTCATGCCGGAGCGCAGCTCGTCGGTCGGCAGCGCGATCCTGCGGCCGACGATCTCGGCGTGGTTCGTGGTGAGGTAGCGGGCCGGGTTCTTCAGGACCGGCGCGTGGTAGTCGTTGGAGCCCATGACGAAGACCCCCGGGCGCTCGAGCAGCGGCCCCATCGCGGCGAGCGCGGCGGGGACGGCCTCGAGGTGACTGAGGTTGTCGCCCGTGTTGACGACGAGGTCCGGCTCGAGCGCGGCGAGCGATCGGATCCACTCGGCCTTGGCGCGCTGACCGGGGACCATGTGGATGTCACTGAGCTGCAGGACCCGCACGGGCAGCGAGCCGGCGCGCAGCACCGGCAGCGTGTAACGGCGCAGGGCGAAGAGCCGCGGCTCGACGAGCGTCCCCCAGGCCATGACGGCGGCTCCGGTGGCGGCGATCCCGGCCACGGACCGGACGAAGGGGGAGGAGGTCACCGCCCCATCTTGGCAAAGTCGGCGGACGCCGCGTGCCGACACTGCGACAATCGGGTCATGACCGACACTCTCAAGGACACCCTCCAGCACGACCTCCACACGGCGATGCGCGCCCGTGAGCAGGTCCGGGTCGCCACGCTGCGCATGGTGCTCACCGGCATCAGCAACGAAGAGGTCTCCGGCACCGAGGCCAAGCAGCTCACCGACGCGGAGACGCTCAAGGTCGTCGCCAAGGAGGCCAAGAAGCGCAAGGAGTCGGCCACCGCCTTCCGTGACGCCGGTCGCCCCGAGCTCGCCGAGCGCGAGGAGGCCGAGCTCGCCGTCCTCGCGGAGTACCTGCCCGAGCAGCTCGGTGACGACGAGCTCACCGCCATCGTCGACCGCGCCATCGCGCAGGTCGGCGCGACCTCGATGGCGCAGATGGGTCAGGTCATGGGGGTGGCCCAGGCCGAGGCTGCCGGTCGCGCCGACGGTGGCGCCATCGCGGCCAAGGTCAAGGCGCGCCTGGCCGGCTAGTTGCCGCCCGACGGCTTGGCGGTCTTCTTGGGCTTCGTCGGCCTGGGCTTGGACGTCGTCGTGGGGGCAGAGGTCGTGGTCGGCGCCGGTGTCGAGGTCGTGCTCGGCCTCTGCGTCGTCGTGGGAGCCGGCTGCTGGGTCGTCGTGACCGGCGGCGGCGGCGGCGGTGTGAACGTCGTGCTCGGCGGCGGCGGCGGGGTGTAGGGCGGGATGCCGTTGGAGATGTACATCGTCACGGTCGCACCCTTGAGTGCCTTGCCGCTCGGCTGCGTGTAAGCGATGGCGCCGGCCTGGACGCTGCTGTTGACCTGGCCGCCCTCCTTGACCTTGAAGCCGGCCTTCTCCAGGGCGGCCCGGGCCTGGGTCGGCCCCTGGCCGGTGACGTCGGGAATGGTGCGCAGGTCGCCGTTGACGACCTTCTTGCTCGGCTTGGCGAAGCGCTTCTTCGCCATCCCCTCCGAGGCCTCGTTCATGATCTCCTGCCAGATCGGCGCCGCGATCGTGCCGCCGAAGACCTGGTCGTAGTACCGGTCACCGAGGGTGATGCCGTCCATGTCGTACTCGCGGATCGGGGAGCCGACCCAGATCGCCGTGGACAGCTGCGGGGTGTACCCGGCGAACCAGGACTGCTTGTGGTTGTCCGTCGTGCCGGTCTTGCCCGCGGCCTGGCGTCCGTTGGCGAGGTCGTTGCCCGCGGCGGTGCCACCGGTCTCGAGCGGCCCGAGGAGCAGCTGGGTCACCCCCCGGGCGACGTCCTTGTCGATGACCTGCTTGCACGGGCGTGGGGTGATCTTCAGCTTCTTGCCGGTGGCCGTCGTGATCGACTCGATCGGGTTGGGCGGGCAGTACTTGCCGTCCGCTGCCAGGGTCGCGTAGCTGGACGCGAGCTGGAGGGGGGAGGTCGAGTCCGAGCCGAGGACGAGGTTGGAGATGGCGTAGTCGCCCTTGGCCTTCTTGCCGCCGCTGTAGGTCAGGCCGTAGGGGAGGCCGTAGCCGTCCACGAGACCCATCTTCGACATGACCTTGGGGATGTTGCACGAGCCGACGTCGGAGGCGAGCTGTGCGAAGGCGGTGTTGATGGACTTCTTCGTCATCTCGGCGAGGGTCATCCTCCCGCCGATCTGGTAGTCGTTCGACACCGCCCACGTCGGGTCGTTGGTCGTGCAGCCCTTCTGGAAGTCGCCCGGGGAGAAGTTGTGCGGGTTCTTCACACCCGCCGGGGGAGCGTTGACGGTCGAGGTGAGCGGCTTGCCCTTCTCGAGCGCCGCGACGAGGGCGTACATCTTGGCCGTCGAGCCGATGGCGAAGCCGTTGGTGCCGCCGTACTGGGCGGGGACGCTCCACGCCTGCTCGGAGTAGCGGGTCGAGGCCTTCTTGAGGCCGATCTTGTACGTCGAGGTCTGGGCGATGGCCCGGACCTTGCCGGTGCCCGGCTCGACGAGGGCGCCGGCGGCGCCGAACCGCTCGGTGCCGGTGGGGACGCGCTCGGTGAGGTCGTCCTTGAGCTTCTTCTGCCAGTCGCGACGCAGTGTGGTCCTGATCTTCAGACCGCCGGTGTTGACGGCGAGCATGCGCGCATCGGGGTCGGGTCCGAGCTCGGGCATCGTGCGCAGGTACTGGATGACGTAGTTGCAGAAGTACGGGTCGGCGGCCTTGGAGCAGGTGCCGCCCTCGTTCTTCTTGATCTTCAGCATGTCCTCGACGTCCTTGGCCTTGGCCGCGTCCGCCTGGGCGGGGGTCACCATGCCGAGCTGCTGCATCCGCGTGAGGACGAGGTCCCGGCGCTCCTGCACCTCGTCGGGGTTGGTGCGCATGTTGAGGCGGCTCGGCGACTGGACCACGCCGGCAAGGGTCGCCGACTCGGCGAGGTCGAGGTCCTTGGCGTGCTTGCTGAAGAAGTGCTGCGCGGCCGCCTCGACCCCGTAGGCCTGGTCGCCGTACAGGGCCAGGTTGAGGTAGCCGGCGAGGATCTGGTCCTTGGTGTGCGTCTTCTCGACGTTGAGGGCGTACTTGAGCTCCTGCAGCTTGCGGCTGTAGGTCTGCTCCGTCGCCGCGGTGATGCCGGCCTCGTCGCCTTGGGCGCGGGCCTTCTCGACGAGCATGAGCTTCACGTACTGCTGGGTGATCGAGGAGCCGCCCTGGGTCTGGCCGGCCGAGGCGTTGGACACGAGCGCGCGGGTGGTGCCGCGCACGTCGATGCCGCCGTGCTCGTAGAAGCGGCTGTCCTCGATGGCGATCTGCGCCTTGCGCATCGTCGGCGAGATCTTGCTCAGCGGGACGACGATGCGGTTGTCGGCATACGGGGTGGCGAGCAGCTTGTTGTCGGCCGAGTAGATCTTCGACTGCTGCGACAGGGCACTGGCCGTGAACTCCTCGTCCAGCTCGTTGAACGCGGTGGCGGTCGACTTGGCCGCGCCACCGGTCGCTCCCGCGATCGGGATGACGATGCCCGCACCGACGAGGCCGAGGCCCACCGCCACGGCCAGGAAGACGCCGAGCAGGCGGAAGAGGTGCGGCATCCCTGAGTCAGACATGCGGCACAGGGTAACGAAGCAACCTGTGCGGGTCGGGGACCCCGCGCAGCCGGTCAGCTCCCGTCGAGCGCCTCAGCGATCTCGCGCAGACCCTCCAGGTCGTGGATGTCGAGCGGGTGCGCGGGGACGGTACCCAGGGGGACGCCCGGGTGGTTGGTGCGGAAGCGGGTGATCACCTGCCGGTGGCGGGCGGCAGTCTCGGCGACCTCCGTGTGCACCCGGAGGAGGGCGGCCGCGACCGCGTGGCCCCCGGTCTCCTCGAGCTGCGCGGCCGCGTCCTCGGCGCGGCCGGCGCCGAGCTGCTTGGCCGAGGCGACCTGCACCCGGTTGACGACGACGCCGGCCAGCGGCATCCGGTCGCTCGCCAGCCGCTCGATGAAGAAGCCGGCCTCGCGGATGGCGTCCCGCTCCGGGGAGGCCACGACGACGAAGGCGGTCTCCGGACGGGCGAGGAGGGCGTAGGTCTGGTCGGCCCGCTCGCGGAACCCGCCGAACATCGTGTCCATCGCGGCGACGAAGGTCTGCACGTCCCGCAGGAACTCGCCACCGAGCAGCTTGCTCATGATCCCGCCCGCGACCGAGACGCCGGCGGTGAAGACCTTGAGCGAGGCGCGCCCGCCGACCTTCGCGGGTCCGGTGAGCAGGCGGATGAAGCGCCCGTCGAGGAAGGACCCGAGCCGCTTGGGGGCATCGAGGAAGTCCAGGGCCGAGCGCGACGGCGGGGTGTCGACGATGACCAGGTCCCAGTCACGCGACCCGTCGGCCATCTGCGCGCGCAGCTGGCCCAGCTTTTCCATCGCCATGTACTCCTGGGTGCCCGCGAAGGAGCTCGACACGGCGATGTAGAAGGGGTTGGCGAGGATCTGCGCGGCCTTGTCGGGGCTGGCGTGGGACTCGACGACCTCGTCGAAGGTCCGCTTCATGTCGAGCATCATCGCGTCGAGCGAGCCGCCGGCCGAGGTGTCGATGCCGGCGACGGGGCGCGGGGTGTTGTCGAGCTCCTCGAGCCCGAGCGACTGGGCGAGCCGACGGGCCGGGTCGATCGTCAGCACGACGACCCGCCGCCCCTCCTCGGCCGCCCGCACGGCGAGGGCCGCGGCCGTCGTGGTCTTGCCGACCCCTCCGGAGCCGCAGCAGACGATGATCCGCCGCCCCGGGTCGCCGATGACGGCGTCGAGGTCGAGCACGGGGCCCTGACGGGTCGCCATCACACACCGCCCTGCTCGTCGAGGACCTCGGCGAGCACGCGCAGGTCGCCGGACTCGACCCCGTCGGTGAGGTGGGGCAGCACCCGCAGCGGCACCGGCAGAGCGCCGAGCACCTCGCGCTGCTCGGCCTGGAGCCGTGAGCGGTGGACGTGGTCGGCGCCCTCCCGCAGCAATCCGCTGACGAGCGCAGGTCCCGCCGTGATGTCGACCAGCGCCAGCGCCTCCTCGAGTGCGGTCTGCACCTCCGGTTCGCCCGAGGCGATGGCCTCGGCGTCCTCGTCGGCCACGAGCGGCTGTCGCACGTCGTTGGCGACGACCGAGCCGACCCGCAGGGACAGCTCACCCAGCTCCTCGATGGCGTCGAGCGTCTCCTGCACGGGCATCTCCTCGAGCAGCGTCACGAGGTGCACCGCGGTCGTCGGGCTCTGGAGCATCCGGGTGATCGAGTCGGCCTGGTTGCGGATCGGTCCGACCCTCGCGACCTCGGACACCTCCGAGTTCACTGCGAGGAAGCGGCCGATGCGTCCCGTCGGGGGCGCGTCGAGGATGACGGAGTCGAAGACGGGACGCTTCTTCGCCCCCTTCGTCACCCGCCCGGCGGCCTCGTAGACGCGACCGATGAGCAGGACGTCGCGCACGCCGGGGGCGATCGTCGTCGCGAAGTCCACCGCGCCGACCCGCTCGAGCACGGAGCCCGCGCGACCGAGCTTGTAGAACTTCTGCAGGTACTCCAGCAGCGCGGTCTTGGCGTCGACCGACAGGCCGACGACCTCACCGCCCGAGGGGTCGGTCACCAGGGTGCGCTCCTCGGTGCCGAGCGGGGCCACGTCCAGGACCTGGGCCAGACCCTGCCGCCCCTCGACCTCGGCGAGCAGGACGCGCTGGCCACGGGCGGCGAGCGCGAGCGCCATGGCGGTCGCGACGGTCGTCTTGCCCGTGCCGCCCTTGCCGGAGACGACGTGCAACCGCACGGGGGAGGTGGAGGGACCGGTCACGTGATCACCCTACGAGTAGGGTGCGGCCATGACCCAGTGGGAGTACGCAACCGTGCCGCTCATCGTCCACGCGACCAAGCAGATCCTCGACCAGTGGGGCGAGGACGGCTGGGAGCTCGTCCAGGTCCTGCAGGGCGACGGGGGCAACCTCGTGGCCTACCTCAAGCGACCCAGGGCCGCCTGATGGGACGCATCGACGAGCGCCTCGCAGAGCTGTCCATCACCCTGACCGACCCGCCCGCTCCGGCCGGCGCCTACGTCCCGGCCATCGTCGACGGTGACCACGTCCTCACCTCGGGCCAGCTGCCGCTCGTCGACGGCTCGCTCCCCGCGACCGGTCACGTCGGCGCGGAGGTCGACCCGGAGACCGCGAAGGACCTGGCCCGGACCTGCGCGATCCACGCGCTCGCTGCCATCCGCCAGGCCGTGGGCGACCTCGACCGGGTCGAGCAGGTCGTCAAGGTCGTCGGCTTCGTCTCCAGCGCCCCCGACTTCACGGGGCAGCCGGGGGTCATCAACGGCGCCAGCGAGCTGCTCGGCGAGGTCTTCGGCACCGCGGGTGAGCACGCCCGTTCGGCGGTCGGCGTGGCGGCCCTGCCGCTCGGCTCGCCCGTCGAGGTCGAGGTGACCGTCCGGGTCCGTCACTGATGGCCCAGCGCGACTTCCTGCTGGGAGCCCGGGCCCAGCAGGTCCTCGGGCTCGACGTCGAGCCCTCCGGTGATGGGCCGGTGCGGGCCAAGCTCGCCTCCACCGTCATGCTCCTGCGCGACGACGAGGGCCCGCTCGAGGTCTTCATGCTGCGCCGGGCGGGGTCGATGGCCTTCGCGGCATCGATGCACGTCTTCCCCGGCGGGGGCGTCGACCAGCGCGATGCCGAGGACGAGCTGCCGTGGGCCGGGCCGAGCGTGGCCGAGTGGGCCGAGGAGCTCAGCACCGACGAGGCCAGTGCGCGCATGCTCGTCGCCGCGGCGGTCCGCGAGATCTTCGAGGAGACCGGCGTGCTCCTCGCCTCTCCGGTCGATGACGAAGGGGGCGTCCCCCACCTCGACCCAGCCCTCGCGGCCGTGCTGCGCGCCCGCCTCGTGCGGCGCGAGATCGGTTTCGGCGACGTGCTCCTCGACCAGCACCTCGTCCTGCGCAGCGACCTGCTGCGCTACCGGGCCCACTGGATCACCCCGGAGGTCGAGCCGCGTCGCTACGACACCCGCTTCTTCGTCGCGGCGGTGCCGGAGGGGCAGGACCCCGACGGCGACACGAGCGAGGCCGATCTGTCCGAGTGGGTGCGCCCCTCGGGGGTGCTCGACGCCTTCGCCGACGGCGACCTGCTCCTCATGCCGCCCACGATCGTCTGCCTCGAGCAGCTCGCCGAGGTCAGCACGGTGCGGGCCGCCCTCGACCAGGACGTCGACGTCGCCCCGGTCATGCCGCACCCGGTCCTCACCGAGGCCGGTCCGGCGATGCGGGCCGACCTGCCGTGAGCGCAGCGGTCGCGCCGGAGCCCTCTGCCCCCTTCGGCTCGTGGGCGGGAGGAGCGGTGACCCCGCACGCCTACTGCCTCCTCCAGGGCAACCCCGGGCCGATGACCCTCGACGGGACCAACACGTGGGTCCTCCTCGAGCCCGGTGGCACCGAGGCAATCGTCATCGACCCCGGTGAGGACGAGGCCGCCCATCAGCAGCGGGTCGTCGACCACGTCGCCGCGCTCGGTGCCCGCGTGTCGCGGATCGTGCTCACCCACGGGCACCTCGACCACAGCCAGGGCGCTCCGCGCCTCGCCGACCTGACCCGTGCTCCCGTGCAGGCGGTCGGTCGGGGTCACGACGACCTCGTCGACGGCGACGTGCTGCGGGCCGGCAGCCTCGAGGTGCGGGTCGTGGCGACGCCCGGGCACACGTCCGACTCGGTCTCCTTCGCGCTGACCGCCGACCACGCCCTGCTCACCGGCGACACGATCCTCGGGCGCGGGACGACGGTCGTGGCCCACCCGGACGGCGAGCTCGCGGCCTACCTCGACTCGCTCGAGCGCATCCGCGGGCTCACCGGTGACGGCGAGGTGACCGCGATCCTGCCCGGCCACGGCCCCACGGTCCCCGACGCGGCTGCGATGGTGGACTTCTACCGGAGGCACCGCCGCGAGCGGCTCGAGCAGGTGCGGGCGGCGCTCGCCGACGGGGCCGGCGACGCCGACGCCGTCGTGGCGCGCGTGTACGCCGACGTCGACCGCTCGGTCTGGCCCGCGGCGAGGATGTCCGTCCTCGCCCAGATGGCCCACCTCGAGCAGGTCGGCTGACCGGTACCCCGCGCACGACGAGGGCCCGGATGCTCGTGCATCCGGGCCCTCGTCGTGCCAGGGGTCAGCGTGCGCGACGCTGCAGGCGCTCGACGTCGGTGAGCAGGACCGCGCGGGCCTCGAGGCGCAGCCAGCCGCGTGAGGCGAAGTCGGCCAGCGCCTTGTTGACCGTCTCGCGGGAGGCGCCGACGAGCTGGGCGAGCTCCTCCTGGGTGAGGTCGTGGGCGACCATGACGCCCTCCTCGACCGGGCGGCCGAAGCGCTGGCTCAGCTCGAGCAGCGCCTTCGCGACGCGACCGGGGACGTCGGTGAAGACGAGGTCGGCGAGGTTCTCGTTGGTGCGGCGCAGGCGGCGGGCCAGCGCGGCGAGCAGCGTGCCGGCGATGCGTGGGTGCGCCCCGAGGAGCTGCGTGAGCTGCTCGTTGCCGAGCCCGATGAGCTGCGTCTCGGCGACGGCGGTGGCGGTCGCGGTGCGCGTCCCGGGGTCGAAGAGGCTGAGCTCGCCGAGCATCTCGGACGGACCGAGGATCGCCAGCAGGTTCTCCCGGCCGTCGGTCGAGGTGCGGCCGAGCTTGATCTTGCCCTCGGTGATCACGTACAACCGGTCGCCCTGGTCGCCCTCGTTGAAGAGGACGTCCCCACGCTCCATGCGCACGGGGGTCATGGTCGCCATCACCTCGGCGGCGGAGTCGTCGTCAAGGGTCGCGAAGAGCGGGGCGCGGCGTACGACATCGAGGTTCACAGAGGGCAGTGTGCCACGGGGCACCTGCCGTAGGGGGCCTAGGCTGCGGGGGTGTCTGCCGAACGCGTCGAGTCCCCGCTCGCCCTGGTCCGCCGTGCCCGCAGGATGTACCGGATGCTGCACGAGCGCTACCCGTACGCCCACTGCGAGCTCGACTTCGACACCCCGCTGCAGCTGCTCGTCGCGACGGTGCTGTCCGCGCAGACGACCGATCTCACGGTCAACAAGGTGACCCCGCTCCTCTTCTCCCGGTGGCCGACGGCTGCCGACCTCGCCGCCGCTGAGCGCACGGAGATGGAGGAGGTCCTGCGGCCCACGGGCTTCTTCCGGGCCAAGACCGCCTCCGTCCTCGCACTGGGCGCCGCGATCGTCGAGCGGCACGAAGGGGAGGTCCCGCCCCGCCTCGCCGACCTCGTCAAGCTGCCCGGCGTGGGCCGCAAGACCGCCAACGTCGTCCTGGGCAATGCCTTCGGGGTCCCGGGGATCACCGTCGACACGCACTTCGGCCGGCTCGCCCGTCGCATGGGCTGGACGGACGAGGAGGACCCGGTCAAGGTCGAGCACGCGGTCGGTGAGCTCTTCCCCCGCAAGGACTGGACGATGCTCAGCCACGTCCTGATCTTCCACGGCCGACGCACCTGCCACGCCCGCCGCCCCGCGTGCGGCGCCTGCCCGGTCGCCCGGCTGTGCCCCTCCTACGGTGTGGGGGAGACCGACCCGGACAAGGCCGCCAAGCTCCTCAGGTACGAGCTCGCTCCCGGTGCGCAGGCGGCGACGCGATGACGGCGCTCGTGCGTCCCCCGGAGTGGCTGCTGCGGGCGGAGGAGAACCTGCGGGCCGACCAGCCCGCCTGGTTCAGGGACTTCGCGCCCCCGCAGGACGTCGCCCGTCGGTCCGCGGTCCTCATGCTCGTGGCGCAGGGGGAACGGGGGCACGACATCGTGCTCACCGAGCGCTCGCACGCGCTGCGCAGCCACGCGGGCCAGGTCTCCTTCCCGGGAGGTCGGCTCGACCCCGGCGAGGGGCCGGTCGAGGCCGCCCTGCGCGAGACGTGGGAGGAGGTCGGGGTCGACCCGCAGGGCGTGGAGGTCGTCGGGTCCTTCCCCGACCTGTGGCTCAGCCCCTCGCAGAACGCCGTGACGCCGGTCCTCGGCTGGTGGGGTGCGCCCGGCCCGCTGCGGGTCGTCGACCCGGGTGAGGTCGCCCGCGTCGAACGGATCCCCGTGGACGACCTCGTGGACCCGGCCAACCGCTTCACGGTGAAGGGACCGAGCGGTTACGTCGGGCCGGGTTTCGAGGTGGCCGACCTCTTCGTGTGGGGCTTCACCGCCCAGCTGCTCTCGGTGCTGCTCGACGCCTCGGGACTCACCCGGCCCTGGGACGACGGCAGACGGCGCCGCCTCCCGTTGCGCTTCGTGCGCCAGTACGTCAGTGCGTCGGGTGGGCGATGGCCAACCACTCGATGAGGGCCGAGGTGGTCTCCGTGGGAGCCTCCTCAGGGACGAAGGCCCCCGCGCCGGCCATGGTCCGCACGGTGAGCGGGCCGGAGACATGGCGTTCGCACTCGGCGGCCATCGTCGTCAGGGAGGTGGGGTCCTCGGAGCCGTGCAGGTGCAGGACCGGGACCTCGATGCGGGCCTTGACCCGCTGCAGGTAGCGGACCCCCTGCGGGGTGAGCCGGCAGCGGTAGAACCAGCGGTGGTACTCCGCGGCGGCCACCCCGGCGAAGGGGAAGGACATCGCCTCGGTGTAGCGCTCGACGACCTCGTCGGTGATCCACGCATGGTCCGGCCCGGACCACGCGCGCAACCGTCGGGCCACGCTCGGTGACTGGCGCTCGGAGGCGAAGGGGGTCTGCATCGCCCGCAGGTACCGGTTGGCGCGCCACTGGACCGGGTGGCGCCACATCGCGTGGTGGAAGACCGCCGGGTGGGGCATGCCGATCGGGGCGATCGCCGCGGTCACCTCGGGATGGTGCGTGGGCATGCTCCACACGAAGGTCGCGCCGAGCCCGAGCCCGACGAAGGCGACCCTCTCGGCGCCCAGGCTGCGCACGATCGCCGCGAGGTCGTCGCACGCCGTCGGCGCGTCGTACCCGCTCGGCGGCTTGTCGCTCGCCCCGAAGCCGCGCAGGTCGACGGCCACGGCGCGGTAGCCGGCGGCGGCGACGGCCGGCAGCTGCGCACGCCAGGCCCACCAGAACTGCGGGTAGCCGTGCACGAAGAGGACGACGGGCCCGGTCCCCGTCGTGGTGACGTGGAACCGGGCCCCGTTGGCGGAGATGAAGCGGTGCTCCCACGGACCCTCGACGAGGGCGGCCGCGGCGTCGGGCGGGTTCAGCTGCCCGGCTTGATCGCGGCAACCGTCTCCTGCGCGTTGCGGATCGCCTTCTGCGGGACGGTGTTCTCCTTGGCCTTCTTGAGGGCCTTCAGGCCGATGAGGCCGAGCACCGCGGCGATCGCGAGGAGCACGACGGTGACGATGAGGTAGCCGGCCCACAGGGGCAGCCAGATCGCGATGACCTGGGCGAGGGTGTGGAAGAGGAAGATCAGCCCGAGGAGCCCGAGGAAGGCGGCGCCGCCGAGCAGGGCGGCCCCCTTGCCGCCGAAGGACAGGCCCTTGGTGACCTCCGCCTTGGCGAGCTTGATCTCGCTCTGGACCAGGGCCGAGATGTCGTGCGAGGCGTCGGCGACGAGTTGGCCGACGGTGCGCTCGGTCTCCCCGGGCGCGGGCTGACCGATCCGCCGACGCGTGGCGGGATCGCTGCTGCCGGTGGTGGTGCGGGGCTGGTCGTTGCTCATGCTGCTCCTGGTCCCAGTGGATCGGGTGCCACAACCGGGGTGGCCTGTGCATGAGCCAGCCTACCCACGAGTCGGCTGGGTTCGCGGTCACAGCAGTGCGGCCCGCCAGGCGGCCTGTCGGTGCCCGAGGGCGAAGGGGGAGGAACAGGACGACGAAGTCCGGGTGAACCTTCCCGCGCCACACCCGGGATCGGCGACCCCGGCGGGCGAAGGGGGGGACCATCGAGACATGACCTACGGCGAGGAGACGGAGCCTCTCGCGATCGCGCACCGCGGTGGCGCGCACCTCGCGCCCGAGAACACCCTGGCGGCCTTCTCGATGTCGACGGCGCTGGGGCTGCGCTACCTGGAGTCGGACATCAGGCTCACCGCCGATGGAGAGCTCGTCTGCTTCCACGACGAGGTGCTCGACCGGTGCACGACGGGCACGGGTCGGATCGGCGCGCGCACCCTGGCGGACCTGCGCCGCACCGTGCGCGTCGGGGGGACGGAGCCGATCCCCACGCTCGAGGAGGCGCTGACGACCTTCCCGGACGCGTGCTTCACCGTCGACCTGAAGAACCGGGCGGCCATCGCGCCCATGGCCCGCCTCCTCCAGCGCCGTGACTTCGCCGAGCGGGTGTGCGTCGCCGGTGCGTGGGACGGGTGGCTGCAGCTGCTCGCCTCCCAGGCGCCCCACCTGCGCACCGCGCTCGGGTGGCGATCGCTCGTCGCCCTGATCTCCGCGTCCAAGGCGGGTGTGCAGCCACCGTCGTCGGTGGTGCGGGGTCGGTTCGCCCACGTCCCCGTCCGTCTCGGGCGGCTGCCCATCCACTCGCCCTCCCTCGTGCGGCGGGCACACCGGCTGGGCGTGCGGGTGGTGGTGTGGACCGTCGACGAGCCGGGGCTGATGCACGAGCTCCTCGACATGGGTGTGGACGGGATCATCACCGACCGGCCGGACGTCCTGCGCACGGTGATGATCAGCCGCGGGACGTGGACCCCCATGCGGGGAGACACCCAGAACCCCGGAATACCGGCCGATTTGGCAACCTCGGGATCGGTGTCCTAATGTTCTCGATGTCAGCCCGACAGGGAGGAACGGACACCAAGCGGTGACTCGCTGAAGTCGCCCCAGGCAGGCCGGTCCCACGAGTTGACAGCCCCCATCCGATGTACGCGGATCAGGTCGGCGGCCACCCAGGTGGTCGCGGACAGACCAAGATCCGGGGATTTGGAACCGAGCAGCTGCGCTGCTACGGTGGGCCACCGCTGAAGATCCAAGCGCGATCAGCGTCGGCCGCTCCGAGAGCGGATCACGAAGTTGACGCCCAAGCGTGGACAGCGGTAAGTTTGAGAAGTTGCCCCTTGTGCGGGCCGCCTGGTTTGGGT